>CAIJTL010000326.1 GCA_903823545.1 uncultured Planctomycetaceae bacterium | reverse complement strand
GGAGACGTGGGTCGCAGAATTAGAATTGGCTCCGGAACTCTTCCCGATTCTGTGGCACGCACAGTTCGAGGGCATGCTCAACCGGAACTTCGCCGACCCGATCAACGGCTGTCTGGTGTCGCATGAAGAACTCATCCGGATCGCCGAAAAGAACTAACCCCCCAGCAACAAATCGCGTGACGGTGGCTGAGATCCGATTGTGCTGTTTGTCGGTTGTGAGTCGCTCATCATTTGCCCTGTCGAATCATTGTGATTCGAGCGATGAAACGCCTCAGTCAGCAACCGCTTCTCCGCGATCGACGCACACGGCGACCGCTAAGTCACCTGTGACATTAAGCGTCGTGCGGCACATGTCGAGTAGGCGATCGACGCCCAGGATGATTCCGATTCCCTCTTCGGGCACTCCGACCGATTTCAAAACCAAAACGACCAGCGGCAACGAACCTCCCGGCACGCCAGCCGTTCCGACGCCCGCCAGAACCGACATCAAGACGACTTGAAACTGTTGCGCAAACGTCAGTTCGACTCCGAATACTTGCGCCAGAAAAAGAACTGTGATCCCTTCATACAATGCCGTTCCGTTTTGATTGGCCGTCGACCCAACTGTCAGCACGAAGTTCGCGACATCTCGGCGAACTCCGAGTTTTTCTTCGGCTACTCGCAGTGAGGTTGGCAACGTTGCGTTGGAAGATGAAGTCGCAAACGCTGTCAGCAACACTTCAGTAATCCGCCCAAAGAATTGTCGAGGCGACATTTTGGCGAACAGCCACACCACCAACGAATAAACTCCAAACATATGCAGCGAAAGTGCCGCTAAGACCGTCACCACGTACCAGATCAATGTCTGCAAAATGTCGACGCCCAACGTTGCCGTCAGTGAAAACATCAGCCCGGCAACTCCGATCGGCGCGAAGTTCATCGCCCAGCCAATCACAACCATTGCGATGTCGTAGATCCCTTCGAGCACTCTGACGAGTGGAGCGGTTCGTTCTGGTGAGACGGAAATCGCAACACCGCAGACCAACGCGAAGAACATCACCGCCAACATTCCGCCGCCAGGAGAACTGCCATCTAAGGCGCCGACCATTTCTTGGAGTGGATTACGAGGGATGATGTCTAACAATGAGTCACGAATCGATTTTGCGTTCTTCGCTTGCTCAACAGCTTTGACCGGCTGTGTGGCGAATCGCTCTTTTAACTCCGTTCGCTTTTCGTCCGACAAACGCTCGCCGGGCTTCACTAAGTTGGCACCACCTAGCCCAATCGCCACAGATGCCCCCGACAAGATCATGGTCATCATCAGCGTGCGGACGCCGAGTCGTCCCAGTTTGCGAACGTCGCCGATTCCTGCCACTCCCAAAGTTAACGCGGAAAAGACGAGCGGAACGACCACCATGAAGATTACTCGGAGAAAGATTTGACCGAGCGATTCTGCGATGTTCTTCGTTAACCACTGCAATGTCGGGTGCATCTCCCCCGTTTCCGTTGCTGCAAACACTTGCCGAGCGATCAAACCGCTGACCGCTCCGATCAACAATCCAATCAAAATCTGCCAGTGCAGTGCGAGGCCGTTCTTCTTTGTTGCTTCGTTCATAAATCAATTCGCTTTACTAACAGCCAGAAGGTTGGGGCTCCGTCCTGATCCGTTTGATTCTGCTATTCAATACCGATCAACGCTTTGTCTGAGCGGTCTTTCAACCTACTCAAACACCTTTGGAAGAATCTTGATCTCACCTAAATCCGCTCCGTCAGTAGAAACCTTCACGGTCACTTTTCCCTTTTTCCAGGTTTCTGTCGCGCCGCCTCGACTGACGTCGGAGAGGTAGCCCGACAATTCTTGCCACACGACAAACGTGTGCTCGCCTGTCGGAAGATGCTTTATTTCAAAGCGGCCATGTTCGTCCGAAACTGCGACGTAAGGGTGATCCTTCACAACCAGCCATCCGGTCATCCAGGGATGAATGGCGCACTGAATCGGAGCAGGAAGTTTCTCGGCTTGGGTGAACTTGTTCTTCTGGGCCGACTTCCCCGCAGGTGTCAGTTCATTGAATGGCGAATTGCGGTCTAGTCCTGCCGCCGTGTTGTGGTCCACTTGGTCTGGGTTATCGATGAGCAATGTTTGGCCGGTGCGCAGAATGGTCACGTGAGGCTCAAAGCGGCAGCCTTTGTTGGCCAAACGGATGGTCGCTTTCTCGCTCATCGTATAGGACTCGTGAATCGAAATCTTTTCTCCAGACTTCACGTCAAGCCACACGACGATATTCGCAATCCCTCGATCCTGTGAATCTACGACAAGTTTTTCCAGGCGAGGCTCATGCTTGCCGCAGAACTCGACATCTTTGTTGATGGTCAACAATGGTCGCTCCGGAACGTTGCCATCCAACACAAACTGCCCCTTGAGATTTCCCCAGTCGGCAGCCGATGCAATCAATGGCGAATGCGCGGCG
>CAIJTL010000325.1 GCA_903823545.1 uncultured Planctomycetaceae bacterium | reverse complement strand
CGTCGAACAACAGGTCCGCTCGTTTGTAGGTCGCGGCGCGGCGGGCAAATCCCAGCGTGAGCACATCCACATCCATGCCGGCATTCGCCTCGCGGTTGACATACTGGATCAGTGCGTGCTTGGCCGCCATGTGCGCCTGCCACACCTCGGATTTGGGGATGTTCAGCGCGTACCGCAGGCTGAAGTTGTCGTGCTGCCAACCGGGGATGTACTGCTCGAACAACGCTCGGAACGGTGCCGAGGCCCAAGTCGCGACATGCACGCCATTGGTAATGGAATCAATCGCATGGCGAGCAAACATGGTCTGCGAAATCTCGCCGTGTCGCTTCGCGACGCCGTTGACGTAATGGCTCAGATTCAGAGCCAAGTAGGTCATGTTCAGAACGCCGTCGCAGCAAAAGACATCTTTCATGCGAAAGGCGTCGCGATCTCCCAACACGCGGGTCACCAACTCCAGAGGAAACCGGTCATGCCCCGCCGGAACCGGCGTGTGCGTGGTGAAGACGCACAGCCGACGGACAGTCTCGACATCGTCGCGATTGGGGGACGCTCGCCCCATCTGCCGCGCATGGTCTTCCAGAAGTTCCAAAGCCAGGAAGCTGGCGTGCCCTTCGTTCATGTGGAAACGTTCCAGACGGTCGTACCCAAGACCCGCCAACAGGCGGACTCCCCCCATGCCGAGCACGACTTCCTGACACAGTCGATAATGCGAATCCCCGCCATAGAGAAAGTGCGTCAGCGTCCGGTCCCACTCAGAGTTCTCCGGCAGATCGGTGTCGAGAAAATAGACCGGCACCGTGGCTCCGCCGCACCCCAGGACGTGTCGTTCCCAAGCGCGAATGTGAACGGCTCGCCCCTCGATTGTGACTGCGGCTCGTGCGGGCATCTCGCGCAGATAGTCTTCGACAACCCAGCGCACCGGCTGTTCGGTCTGCCAGCCGCTGCGGTCCAGTTGCTGATAGAAATAGCCGGCGCGGTGCAGCAACGAGACGGCCACCAGCGGCACATTCAGATCGGCAGCGGAACGCACCGTGTCGCCAGCCAGAACACCCAGGCCACCGCTGTAGGTCGGCATCCCCGGCTCGAGGCCGATCTCCATCGAGAAGTAAGCGACGGTGCGTTGTTCCGTCATGAAGAACTCCTTGAAAACTGGGTCGCAATCACTTCCGTAGCCGAAGTCGTGTGACTTCGATCCGAACGCTCACCATTCTGTCCTTGTTTCCGAAATGTGGCCCCTGCGAACTATTCTGAACGGCCACTCGCGCCATGCAGATTCCGAACACCCCGTAAAGCATCCGCGCGCCACCGATCGCGCGCCGCGACAAGATGTGGACGATTCCGCACGCTCCGATGCCTATGCTCAGCCGTTCTCCAAGACCCATTGCACGGCCGCGCGGGTGAGTTCGCCGCCGCTCCCGAGGTTCAGCTTGCGTTTGATGTTCTCGCGATGCGTGTCGATCGTGTGTGGGCTGAGAAACAGTCGCTCGGCAATCGCACCCGTCGCAAAGCCCGTTCCAATCAAGCGGAACACTTCTAGCTCGCGGTCGGTCAGGCGGCTGGTGGGGGCTGATGACGGGTCTGTGTCACCCAGCGCTTGGTGGACCAGACGCTGAGCCAGCGCCGAGCTGATGAACCGTTGGCCGTTTAGCACGGCATGAATAGCCTCAACAAGTTTCTCGTGCGATGCCCGTTTGTTGAGATAACCCAATGCGCCGGCCCGCAAGGCTCGTTCGGCATACAGGGATTCGTCAAAGCCAGAAAACACCAACATCGCCATCCGCGGATACAAAGACTTGATCCGCTTGATCAAGTCGATGCCGTGGCCAGACTGCAAATTGAGATCGACGAGCACCAATTGCGGCAACGTCTTCGGGATCAGAGCCAGCGCCTCCTCTTCGCTGCCGGCTTCGCCACACACCTGCCATTCCGCCTGCAGGGACAGGCGCATCCGCAGGCCCTCCCTGACGAGCGGGTGATCATCCACGATCAGAATTCGAGACGGTTCTTTGGTCATTGATCACGGGCCTCGAACGACACGACACATTTCACTGACGTTCCCCCACCGGCGAGACGCTCGACCGTCAGTCGGCCACCGATGATTCCGGCGCGGTAGTTCATGGCGCGCAGCCCTAGCCCCTGCATGGTCGCGATACGCGGACGATGCAGCGCGGCGACCGAACCAATGCCGACGCCGTTGTCGCGCACCTCCAGCGTCAGCTCTCCGTTTTGTGGCCGCAGTGACATCTCGATCTCGGTGGCTTGCGCGTGACGCACCGCGTTGTTTAGGGATTCCTGAGCGATTCGATACAGGTGCTTGGCGGTGTTCGGGTTCACCATCGCCACCGGTTCGGTGCAGACGAATCGGCAGGTCAACCCGTTAAGCCCGTGCAGTGACGCGGCCAGCTCCTGCAGTTCCGCGCGCAGCCCCTCAGGATCGATCTCGACCGACAGTATGCCGTGAGCCAACTGATGAACATGTTGATTCGCGTCCGCCAGCCGCTCGCAGAGTTTCATCGTCAGGTCGCACAACTGCGAATAGTTCCGGGCGCGGAATCGCCAATCCCCATCGGCACTCGGTTCTTCGTGTCCGGATTTCAAAACTTCCAGCAACGTGCTGGCCAACAGCGACAGACCGGTGAGTTCTTGTTGAATGCCGTCGTGAAGTTCGTGACCAATCCGGCGCTGCTCGGCCACGGCGACTTCCAGCACCTGCTGTTGCAACTGACGGCGCTCGGAGATGTCCTGCAAAATGCCCGTGAACAGTCCCAAGTGATCCACCTGACTCACTGCCAACTCCAGCGGAAACGTCGAACCGTCCTGACGCTTGCCGAGCAGCTCGCGAACCGAGCCGATGATCCGCGGCTCGCGCGTTCTCTGAAACCGCTCAAGATATTCATCGTGCTCGTCGCAGTACGGCGGCGGCATCAAGACCTTGACGTTCCGCCCCAGCAGTTCATCCGGCGCGTAGCCGAACATCCGCTCGGCCGCCGGATTCGCGCCGACAATCACGCCCGCCTGATCGATCGTGACGATCCCGTTAAATGCCGTGCTGAGGATCGCCCGCAGACTCTCTTCGTTCACCTTCGCACGTTTGTCCGCGAAAGTCCGGCGGACAGGCCCGTCGTGACGTTCCGCAAGCTGCCGTTCCAATTCCAGAATGCGCCGGCGGGCTTCCAGCAACTCCTGCGGCTCACCCTCGCGGCTGGAAACATCCGATGCGGACGACATGACGGCTCCGACCTTTGTTGTCTGAAATTCTCACTGACTTCCACCGAACTTAATTGAGCGGCGGTCGAATTGGCATGGTGAAATCCGCCATCTTGGAATGGCAGAAGCTCCGATACCCGATTCTTCACAGTCGGTCACACTCCCGCTCCCATGGCTCAGGCGGGCGATGCGGGCAGGTTCCGGTGGCCAACGGCTCGTGGTCAAGAGGTTTTCTCACGACCGACGCACATCGCCGAACAGTCAGGGGAATTCGGCTGCTCCACAAGGAATTTCACCACCTAGGAACAACCCCATGACCACGACCGTTCTGATTGCCGATGAAGACGACGAGTTGGCGGAACTCTACCAAAGGTATTTGACCAGGCACGGGTATAGAACTCTCACCGCGTCCGGAGGAATCGAGTGCCTGTCGCTCGTGCGCTGCGAATCCCCCAGCGTGCTTGTTGCCTCGGTGGACTTGCTGTGGGGCGGGGCTGATGGCTTGGTGGAGTGCCTGCGCGAAGAACCCCATCGGCAGCGGATTCCCAGCGTCATCCTGGTCGGCTGCACGGCCGAAGAGAACGTCGCCGAACTCCGCCAGCAGTCGCTGGTATTTCGTTACCTCCGCAAACCGTTCCTGATGAGTCACCTGTTGGACTGCATTCGTGCCGTCGAATCGGAAGATTGCACCGACCTCTGGCAAACGCCAACTCACCATCGCCACGAATTCGCGGGTACTGCAAGTGCTCGATAAGCCCGTTCTCCACGCCAGGCAGGACCGCCTGGCGACAAAGTGTTGTGAACTTCCCAGCGAGGGATGGTTGGGAAAGTCGCGCCTACCGTGAGGTTTCTCATGCTCTCAGTTGCGACCGCTGAACCGCTTCACGATCAAATTGCTGACGACACGACCGGGTGGAATCGGGACACCGCCGTGCTTGACCGCCCAACGAATCACGGCCAGCCGCCATGCACGCGTGCCGCCGCCGTTTCGTTCACGCCCCGCGAGCCAACCGCATCGGCCGGAGAACACACCGGCCGCTTGGTCCAACTGGAAACGCTGATTCAGCGACAGTTGACTCGACGCTTGGCGCAGTTTCGCATTCGCTATCAGGATGGCGGCCTGATCCTGGAAGGCCGAACCAGAACCTATTACGGCAAACAATTGGTTCAACATGCCGTCATGGACTTAGCCGACTTACCAATTCTGGCCAACAACATCGCCGTGGGGTAAATGTCATTCGCTCGATCGAGCACTCGCGCGAGTGCGGCTACGGAAAGTTACCGCTCCAAAAAGGACAGAGCCATGAGTTCCACTCAAAGTTCCATGTTGGTTGTCGATGATGACACAGACACTTGCTCGAATCTGTCCGACATCTTTTCGGATCTGGGCTACCGCGTGGAGACCGCCCCCAACGGACCTGCGGCCTTGGAGAAAGTGCGGCACGACCGTTTCGACATCGCCTTGCTGGACTTGATGATGCCGGGAATGGATGGACTAGCCCTGTTCCGCCAGCTTCGCGGCCTGTCTCCGCAAACCACAGGGGTTCTCATGACCGGCGAACCGCACGACCCACGCGCCGCTGAATGCCTGCAAGCTGGCATGAACTGCATGATCCCCAAACCACTCGATATCCCCAAGTTGGCGTCGGCTCTGAAGAAGATTGTGCGTCAATGCTCCCTTTGATTCCGAAGGCGGCGGCAAACAACTCATGCAACACGCCGTCATGGGACTTCACATTCGCCAGGACCGTGTTGGTCGGCCCGGTGCTGAAGAACAGTCCGAAACTTCCCGCGAACACCCAGCCCCAAGCCCACGGAAACGGAGTCACCGCAACGTGCTAACGTCCGGTTCGAATATCGTTTGACCTTCCGAACCGGACATTAGCGCGTTCCGGCTCATTGTGATAACTTCTCAATGGCCGCTCGCCTTAGTCGTCGTGTGCTCGGAGTTGTTCCGCGCGGAGCCGGAATTTTTCGGCGTCCGCGGAGTGTCCGAGCTTTTCATGCGTCTCGGCGAGCGCCTCAACGGTCGGCAGATGGAACGGGGTCAATTCCAGAACGCGGCGTAACTTTGGAAGCGCCCGGTCATACAGCTCGGCGGCACACAGGTCGCGCGCATCGCTGATCAAGGCGTTCCGTTCGCGCAACAGCTTGCCGTACACTTCATCCAGCACTTCCTCCTCCTTGACGGTCAACAACGAGCAGGGCAACTCTTCCAGCATTCGTCGCGTGGTACTGCCGACCAGCACGCGCGCCAACCCGGTGCGTCCTGTGGCACCCATCACGATCAGGTCGGCCAGATGGTCCTTCGCGGCGGCCGCGATTTGCCGATGCGGAGCGCCGTGGCGAACGTCCTGCGTCACTGAGACGCCAGCAAAATCGATCGGTGCCAGGAATTGTTCCAGCTCTTCGCGCCACTGACTGGCGTGCGTCGCTTGAGCCTCCTGTAGTTGTCCCGTCTCGAAGGCCGCTGACAACCAACTGATCTCCGGAATCACGCTCAGCACCACCAATTGCCCGCCGAAGATCTTCGTCAACCGAATGGCATTTCGCAGGCCGCGCGCTGCCGGAGCGGAGTGGTCCACCGGGCACAGAATCCGTTCAAACTTCAGAAGCGGTTCCCCCGGCCGAACAGCGAGCACCGGTTGCGACGCCCGTTCGATAACCGATACGGCCACGGGTCCGATCGAGAATCGTTCAAAGCGTGCCCGCTCTCCCGCGCCAATCAGGATCAAGTCCGCGTCGATATCGTTCGCCTTGGCCAGAATCGTATCGGCCGCCGGCCCCACTTCGATCGCGCGTTCGGCCAGATCCACCCCCTGCGATGTGAGCCGCGACGCCAAATCGTCCAATGACGTTTGCGAAACTTGCCGCAGACTCTCCGTCACTTCGTGCCAACCATACCGGGGGGACAGATTGACGGCTCCCGCCAGTCCGGCTAGTCCCGCCAGTCCCGTGCTGGGCGGGGAAGCCAATCGAGCGAGAGGCTCCAACACATGCAGCAACGTGACGCGAGCGCCTGTTGCGAGTGCCAGTCGGCTCACCGCTTGGGCGATGTCCTGGCCCGGAGACCGCAGGTCCGCAGCGAACAAAAGGGAACGTAATTGTTTCATGATCGAACTCCTTCTGCGGCGAAGCCGCGCTGAACTTTGTGCCGCCCTCAGCCATTGCCCGAATGGCATCGAGACGCACGCTCCAACGACACACAGATACCACCGACCGCGAACCAGCGATGGACTTCGGAAAACCACAGGTCTTGTTTCCAGACCAATCCCGCCTCCTGACACTGCCGCCGCAACTCCTGGCGGTTCAGCGCGCGGCAATTCCACGCGCGAGCGGTCCAGCGCCCGGTCCAGTGGTCTTCCGTGGTTAGCAGCAGCAATCGTCCGCCATCCGTCAGCACGCGCGCCAATTCGTGCAGTCCGCGGCGGACATCCGGCAAGTGCTCCAACACGAAGCCGCAGGTCACGCAGTCAAAGCTGGCCTCGTCAAACGGCAGATGAGTCAGATTTCCGACGACCCACTGCACGGCGTCGTGACGCACACGCCGTCGAGCGCGGAGCAGCATTTCCCAAGTCAGATCGCAACCCATGATCGTGGCCTCGCGATCGGCGTGCTTCAACAGGTGTTGAGTCAACTGCCCGGCACCGCAACCGACGTCCAAAATTCGCCGAGCGCCGCGCAGATCGAACTCGCGCTGCTGAAACCAGCGTTCGCTTAGCGCGACGTGCAGCGACAGAGCGCTCAAGGTCGGCAAGACCGCGCCACGATACCCCGCGTACAGTCGCCGCACCGATTCGGAGAAGTCCGTTTCCCAACCGTTGCCCCATCCGGCGTCGGCGACGTCGCGCGGAGGTGGCGTGTGCTCCCGATCTCTCAACCCCGGTTCAAAGTCGTGTTCAACGCTTTCGGGAAGAACTCGTTGATTCGTGGGAGGCACTCGCAATTGCAATGACATCATCAACTCCTAAACCGGGCTTGGCAGCAGCACGATCTTCGACGCCACGTCGGCGACGGTGCGTTGTTGCGTCATGAGGAACTCCTGGCGTGATTATCTCGGTGCCGTTCCCCTAATGCGGAAACAATGAGCAAGAACTCACCGACATTCTCTGCGGTCAGAAGCCCGACCAGTGCGTCGCGATGAATCACAGGTGCTGTCAGGCAACCTTCCGCGGCATGGATTCGAGCAAGGGCGGCATCCAACATTTCGTTGACGTTCAACGCGAGGAAATCGCGACGCATGACCTCTCCCACCAGCGCGTCCGGCCCGCGCTGCTGTAGCGCGACCAGCAGATCGCGACTGGGAAGAATGCCGACGACTCGCGAATCCTCCAGCACCGGAAAGTCCTGCTGCGGAGTCGCCAGGATCAGATCGATGGCTCGTTGCAGGGAATCACCCGGCTTCAGCGAACGAAAATCGGTCATCATCGCCCGCTTCACGGGGATGCCTCCCAGTGCGGCTTTCATGGTCGCCATGCCGGCTTCCTGAGCCGCGCCGATCCACACGAAGAACGCGATGAACAACAAGAACGGATTTCCGAAGAAACCCAAGAAGGCGAACAGCAAGGCCATCGCCTGACCGATGCCGGCGGCGATCTGTGTGGCGCGCGCGTATTCGAGCCTCGTCGCTAACAAAGCCCGCAGCACACGTCCGCCGTCCATGGGAAACGCCGGGAGCATGTTGAAGACGACCAACGAGACATTGACGACCATCAGTCGTTCGAGAAACGGGCCGCTGGTCACACTGAGTTGTTCCAGCGGCGCGAACGTGGCTGTAAAGTGGAGCCAGGCAAACAGCGCCGCCGCGATGACCATGTTGACGGCCGGTCCGGCCAGGGCCACCCACAGCTCCTGAAGCGGTTCCTCCGGCATGCGTTCCAGGCGCGCCACACCACCGATGGGCAACAGGGTGATGTCCCGTGTTCTGATGCCGTACCGGGCTGCCATCAGCGCATGGCCGAACTCGTGCAGCACCACGCAGCCAAACAGGGCGAGGATGAAGCCCACCCCTTCCAGGCTTTTCCCTAAACTCTCGCCCGCCGACCAGTGACTCAGGACGATAAACCCGATCAAAATCAAAAACGTGGCATGCATGTAAACACCGATGCCGCGAACTTCACCGAGTTTCCAGGACCATTTCATGATTGACCTTCGTGATTCGTCTGGCGATGCGAGTCGGCCGCTTCTGTATCGAGCGCCAGGCTGCACCGCGCAACCTCCAATACTCGCAATCACTAAAACGCCACTTCCGACGACTCCAAGTGTGGGTTGGCGAGACGAAGCGAACTTGCCAGACGCCGGCGGTAGCGATCGGCTTCCTCGGTCTCACCGATCTTTTCATTCGCCGACACCAGCCCCTCCAACGCCGCGATGTGGAAGGGATGACGACTGATGACCTGCCGATACTTGTCGATGGCCGGTACGAACGTGCCAGCATTGAAAAGGGCCTGAGCTTCCGCGATGTCTAATGCTATGATCCGCACGTCACTCTCGAACAACTCCTCCAGCACATCTTCCTGTTTGACCGTCAGCAGTGAACACGGCAGGCCCCGCAACAGCCGCCGAGTCGTGCTGCCCAGCAGCACTTGCACCAGACCCGTACGCCCCGTAGCCCCCATTATGATCAGACCAACTCCGTGCTCCTTTGCCGCTAAGACGATTTGTTCATGCGGCACCCCGTATCGCACCTCGCGTTTCCAGGGGACGCCGGAAAAATCCACGGCCTCCAGAAACTGGTCAAATTCCTGAACCCACTCGTTTGCGTGTTCCGCCTTGGCATCCACGAACTCGCCCGTTTCCACAGCAGCGGTCAGCCAGCTCACTTCGGGAACGACCGAGAGCACGATGATTTCGCCGCCGAAGACCTTCGCCAGCCGCACCGCATTTTTCAGCCCACGGGCCGACGTACTCGACTGATCCACTGGGCAGAGGATTCTCTGGAACCCCATTGGGGGGTCGCCGGGCCGAACCGCCAGCACCGGTTGCGGCGCATGGGTGACCACCGCTTCGGCAATCGGACCGATGCAAAATCCCTCGGGATGCTTCCACTCTCCTGCCCCTAGGACGATCAGTTCGACGTCCCACGCCTGCGCGACAGTGACAATCGTATTTGCGGGCGAGCCCGACTTGACGCTCGACTGAGCCACCGTCACTTGCTGTTCGGTAAGGCGCTGCAACTCAGGCCGCATGAGCATCTCACTGATTTGTCGCCGATGAGAATTGTGCAGGCTGCTGGTGAAAGGCTCCAAGACATGCAACACGGAGACTTCCGATCCGAACGCCGTCGCCAGTTTTGCCGCCGCGTTCAAGGCGTCGTTACTCGGTGGTCGAAAATCGGTGGCCAGCAGAATCGATTGCAGCGTTCGCATGATTAATCTCCAAAATGTGAAAGGAATGTTGATCTGTACGGCGTCTCACACGGCCTTGCTCCACAGGGAGGCCCCATCAGGAACAGAAATTCTCGCGCGAGGTTCATGGTTCCGCGCACTCCGGTTGAGTGTTGCCGTCGTCCTGTTCGTCGAAAATCTCGCCGGACAACAACGGCCCCATGACAGCGGCGAGCGGTTCGGCCAGTTGTCGTCGTTCCTGGCGCGTGGTGACTTTCAAATACACCCCACCCACCCCAGCCGCGATCAGGCTGCCCAACAGATTGTTGATGAGGTCGATCATTGTGTTGTCGAGTCCGTACTGCGTGTTCTTCTTGAGAGTCTTGTCCACCAGAAATTCGACAATTTCCCACCATGCTCCCAGAGCGTTTCCAAAGACCACGGTGAACAGACCCAGGATCGGTCCCGTCAAGCGCGCCTTGCCAGACAGATGAACGGAATACGCTGCCAGAAATCCGACGAGAGAAACCAGCATCGTCCCCTTCAGGTGTAGCAGTTTGTCCCAAAACCAGTGTGAGTCGTAGAACCGCAGCCACACGCCCCAAAACGTATGCAGGTGCAATTGCAGCACCACTAGGAACACCAGTAACCAGGGGAGCACGATGCGGTAATTGTGTTGCAGAACGGCCGGGAGAAGAGCCACCGCGACAGCCACTGTCGCCATGATTGCCAGCGGCCAATCGCCGCGCCACAGCGCAGCGGGAATGACCCAGATCATGGCCAGGATCATCACCCAAGACAGTGCGGTCCCCAGCAGTGAATGCTCGCGGAGAAACCGAATGTAAGCTGCAATTCTGGGGGACATGGGATTCCAAATCTCGGAGAAGGGTGACGCTCAGCACAACTCTTCGTCATTCGTCATTGGGCTTTTGCGAACTCGCGGAGGCGGCCGGTGCTTTCGCAGCCTTCAGCACTCGTTCCGCCTCGTACCAGAAATGGTCTTCATCTCCTCTGGGGCAACCATTTCTTTGCCACAGTTCATAGGCCAGATCTCGAATCGCTTGTTCTGTCACATCAGAGTCGCTCATGGAATTGTCCCTTTCAGATTTGGTTAAGCGGCGGGAACGTTGACGATCTTCAATGCGATGTAGGCGACGTACGCGCCGACCAGCAGGCTGCCGGATCGGCGAGTCAGCCAACTGCGGCGAGCCACCAGCAGCATCAACAGCAGGACCAGTCCGAGCATGACCGGCAAGTCGATCGCCACGGACTCAGGGTGCACGGGCAACGGACGGACTTGGACGACGCTGCCCATGATGAGCGCGATGTTGATCAGATTGGCTCCCAGCACATTGCCGACAGTGATGTCCAATTCGTTGCGCAGCGCGGCCATGATCGAGGTGGCGAATTCCGGCAACGAGGTGCCGATAGCCACGATGGTCAACCCGATCAAAAGTTCGCTGACGCCGAGGTCGCGCGCGATCTCCGTCGCGGCGGAGACCATGAACCGCGCGCCGAAAAACAGACCGACCAAACCCACTCCCAAAGCCAGGAGGCTGCGGAGCGCCGACCAATTCGGCGATGCCGTTCGCTCGGATTCCGCCCGGACCTGCTGCGCGACCTGTCGCGCCCCGTGAGTCAGATACACCAAAAAACCGCCGAACCCGATCCACAGCACGAACCCATCCAGTCGGCTAATGACTCCATCGGCTGCCAGCGCCCACAGTCCCGCCGAAATGGCCAGGACGAATTGCAACTCGACACGCATCAAACGCAGATGCACCTCGATCGGACTGACCAGCATGGCCACGCCCAGGATCAGGCCGATGTTGGCGATGTTGCTCCCCACCAGATCACCGAACGCCAGATCCACGGCGTCGTGGGTCACCGCCGTCAGGTCGAAAAACAACTCGGGCGTGGACGTTCCCAAGGCCACGACCGTCAACCCCACTAGGAAACGGCTCACGCGCAGCCGTTCCGCCAGCCGCACTGCTCCTTGAACGAAACAATGGGCACCCCCCGTCAGGACGAGCAGTCCGGCGATGAAGGTGATGATGCTCATTGCTAATGACATGATGCGGTCTCGTTGGACGCTGCGGACTTGGTTCGTTGTTCGTTGGTCAGACTTCCG
>CAIJTL010000324.1 GCA_903823545.1 uncultured Planctomycetaceae bacterium | reverse complement strand
CTCAAGCAAGTGATCGACCCAGAATTGATGGTCAATATTGTTGACCTCGGCTTGGTCTATTCGGTCAATCGGGACGACAAGAAAATCTATGTGGAGATGACTTTAACCAGCCCCGCTTGTCCGGCTGGACCTCAGATCGTGCAACAGTCGAAGATGGCACTCGAACGATTGCGAGATGTCGATGAGGCGGAGATCAAGCTCGTGATGTCACCGCCGTGGACACCAGACCGCATGACCGACGAGGCCAAGGATCAACTGGGAATTTTCTAATTCTCAGAATCATAAGTCGCACGTTGAGGCGTATCGGATGAACCCGGCTCAAAGTCTTTGCGAGACTTGTCGTCATTTACGACAAGTTGTGTCCGGCAAAGGATCTCGCTTCTTGATGTGTTTACTTTCCCAGAGTGATTCTCGCTGGAGAAAGTATCCACCGCAGCCAGTTCGAAAATGTGATGGCTATTCCAGCGATACGAAGTAACGTCAATATGTTCGCAATTCGATTTCGCGATTGGATCAGTCTGCAATTCCGTAGCGGACGATGCACCAAAGAGCTTTAAAACCGTCACGCCAACCGATCTTCTTGCCTTGATCGTAAGTGCGACCGGAGTAGCTGATCGACATCTCGAAGATACGGAAGCGACGACGAGCGACCTTGGCGGTGATTTCCGGTTCGATGCCAAATCGTTCTTGCTTCAAGACGGGAACGATCTGTTGCAGCACTTCGCGAGTAAAGACTTTGTAGCAAGTCTCCATATCGGTGAGGTTCAGGTTCGTGAAGCAGTTAGAAAGCGTCGTCAGAAACTTGTTGCCGAGATAGTGCCAGTAATAAAGCACTCGATGCGGCTGGTCTCCCAAAAAGCGACTTCCGAAGACGACATCCGCTTTCCCTTCAACGATCGGCCCTAACAAGCGCGGGTACTCTGACGGATCGTATTCGAGGTCCGCATCTTGGATGATGACAACATCCCCGGTTGCTGATTGAAAACCTGTGCGGACAGCAGCCCCCTTGCCACGGTTCTTTTCGTGATAAACGAAGCGAAATCGGTTCCAGGGATCGGTCGGTAACGCTTCGATCGCCGCTTGAAACTCCTTCAACTGCTCGCGAGTTCCGTCGCGACTACAGTCGTCGATCATCACAATCTCTTTGCGAATCGGGACTGCTTTCACTCGCTCGAGCAGCGACCTCCAATGGTCCTTTTCGTTGTAGACCGGGATCACAACAGACAGCATCCATTCTGGCGGAATGACATAAAAGCCGAGTTGTCGACATGCCGCTTCGCCAAGCGTTTCCCGCAATGACTCAAACCATTCGGGAGTGTGTGGCACCAAACGTAAATCATTGGGAATAGTATTGGTCAATGCGGATAGCGTGTCATCGCTCATGCAAATCGTCCTTGAAGAACCTTGAAATGAGCGCGGAGTCTAGCGGTTGAGAATTGTTGAGCAAACATCGCTTGCTGTCACATTCACCGCACTCGATGAAGTGACCCCAGTTTCTGAAATGCTTAACGTAAAGCTCTTAACGATCTTTCAGTAATCGTTCCGGAGCATCTGCAAGATATGGCGAAAGCGGAGGAGCAAGGCCGAGTTGTACTCCGCCGAACGGTCGACCATCGACTCCTTCTAAAACGACAGACCAGATGCCGGGAATCCCTTTCGCAGAAATTGACTGCGAGCCCGACAAAATTTGATCGTCGGCAATACGGCCATTCGGATCGCGCAGTGTGACATGCACTGCCTCGCTGGAATCTTCAGTCATGACGTCGATTTGCGGATTTTGCCCCTCCGCAACGTTGAAAAAGAGCGAGCGCATCAAGCGATGAATCTTTAATCGCTGGTGGCGGCCGGCAAAGAACACCGCGCGAGAATTTGAAATGCGGAGTTCACAGGCATTTTGGCCGAACCCAGCAGTTACTGAATAAGTTCCTGCCAGTTTCGGCGCGAATTCGATGTTCTCAGTTTTTCCGATTGCAACTGAGCGACTTAAGACTTCGCGGCCTTCAGGATCGATCACCTTGATTTGTCCGTCCGCCATTTGCTTGGAGATCGAGAGTCCGCGTGCAGAGAGACGCAGCGTCTCGCCTTGATCGAGCAATACAAACGAGATGTTATACCGCCGGAGATGCGTCTCTTCGCCCGGCAATGGCAACTTTGGAATAGTGTGCGACACGGGGAGCAACATACGCTTGGCTGTCGTTGCCCGGCTCTCAACCTTCTCGAGTTTGCTGAGCAAAGGGCTGACATATCGCCCACCACGTTGGATGAACTGATCTAATTCGCTGCTTG
>CAIJTL010000323.1 GCA_903823545.1 uncultured Planctomycetaceae bacterium | reverse complement strand
TGACAGCCGAGGTACGGGTTCGACTCCCGTCGGACACCCTTTTTGATATCCGAAACTCGAAATCCAAAGGAATGACGAAGCGAGAATCTAGAAACGGCTGTGTGGCTGTTTCGGATTTCGAGTTTCGGAATTCGGATTTCCTCCGAAGGAGGCATCATGTCCGTGGCGACGATCACTCGACCGACTCTGGTGCTGAACCGGAACTGGCAGCCGATCACGATTTCCACCGTGGCTCGCGCGCTGGTGAAGGTCTTCAGCGGTGCGGCTCGCGTGGTCGATCCAAGCGATTTTCAGCAGTACTCGTGGGAGGACTGGTCGGCGTTGCGGCCGAGCGACGGTGAGCAGTTCATTCAAGCGGGCCGCATCCGACTGCGCGTGCCGGAGGTCGTGACATTGACTCACTACGACCGGCTGCCTCGGCAAGTGGTGACGTTTTCTCGGCGAAACTTGTTCAAGCGAGATCGCTTCACTTGCCAGTATTGTGGCGACCAGCCGGGCAGCGATGAGCTGACCATCGACCACGTCATCCCGCGCTCGCAGGGTGGCGTGACGAGCTGGACGAACTGCGTTCTGGCTTGCGTGGAGTGCAATGCGTTCAAGTCAAGCCGGACTCCAGGCCAAGCGGGCTTGCGCTTGATGCACAAGCCCGCTCAACCGGCGTGGCGTGCGTTCTTCGCTTCGCCGGAGGTTCGCATTGAGAGCTGGTCACGGTTTCTCAGCGAGGCGTACTGGAGCGTCGAGCTGCGCTAATGACGAATGACGAAGTACCCAATGACGAAGCGATTCGTTGAGCGTCGCTGGTTTTGCGTGACACAGTATTCGTCATTTGGGTTTCGTCATTCGTAATTGATTTCGGCGGTGTGCTCCTGGGAGATCAAGCGGCCTCCAAAACCGCTCGATGGGGTTTGACTCCTCACGACGTCGGTGGGGAATCGAGAGTCGTGAGGAAGACGGAACAGAGTTGCTCTCAATTTTGGACTCTAGTCTCTCGACTCAATCGCTCCGCGAGTGTGCCGGACGCACCTCGGTCTTCTAAACCGAGAGACAAGGTTCGATTCCTTGGCGGGGTATTGGAAAAGTCGAGAGTCGAGAGCAAGGCATGCTTGTATGGCTCTCGACTCTCTGATCTCGACTCAATTTGTCCTCGGGGTGTGATGGATGCACGCGACTCTGCGAAGGTCGCGGACCAGGTTCGATTCCTGGCGGGGACACCTTTTCTGAGTGCGGTGGCTGCTTGCAATGCAGGATTGCATGAACTCGACACTCACAGGATTCATCAAACCGATCACCTCAGCCCACGAACTCCGGCTGTCGCACGATTTGGTAGAGCGGGAGTTGCCACGGCAGTTGCGGTTTCTGACTCTGATTGGGCACGCTTTAGGACCGCTTGCAGTCGATCGGTCGCTCGCGTTTGAGCCTGTGCTCCCGGAATGACTCGGAGCCGATCGGCCCCCACAAACTGTAAGTCCAAGGTCGGCTGAATCGCCTGTCCGTTCCGCGTCACATCTAAGCGAACTCGGACAGTTGTACTGTCTGACGCCCATCGCGGTACGTCACCTACGAACGAGTACTTCCCTTGAGCCATCCCTTGACGAGTATTCCAAACAACCGTCCCGTTGGGCCGAAACCGCAACGACATGTCGCCGTTGTACCAGCGTCCCAAAACCGCTTCCTGTGGAGTCTGGTTGCATCCACTGACTGTCACGACCAACAACAGGCACAAGGCGGCAGACCAACGATGAGCCTTGCGAAACTGGTTGCTTGAAGCGAGACATTGGGCCATTACTTAAGTCCTCTCATCAATCGACTTCATCATTCAGTTGAGCCAGGAGACCGTTAGATCAACAGGTCTCTGAGGTTGGTTTTACGGACAAGCACAGGTGTAGGTATTGACGTGAACCAATTGCGGTGGACCACTCGAACAGGCATAGCGTGCATACGACTGCGAGGTGACTTGGTAGGGGTTCACCGCGAGCCCCAAAAACGTGCTAGCAACGCTTGGCACTGAAACGGTCTTACGAGCTCGCACACCAAATGCACTTCCACCAGTAAGCACACCGGACAAAGTGACTTCCGACCGATTGGCACTAATGCGGGTCAATGTCCCGCTGACTGAAGAACCGCTGATATTCACGGTCACGGTTGCTCCGGTTTCCGTTTTAGGCAGCGCAGCTCCAGTATCGGTTCCGAAGTCTCCACCGAAATCTTGCACCGAGGTTCCGTTGCTGGTGTCATCACCGTTCGCCCCTTGTGGACCGACGTCGTCCGAGTCAACTCCGAACACAAAAACATCGCCGGGATTAAATCCGGCGAACGACCATGTCAAAGATGTTGGTGTCGTATTCGATGTCGCCCCGTGATTGGCTGACGTCAGCCCTGTCGTGAAGGGGAACAGCCCACAACTCGACAGAGTCAGCGTACCATTGGTCGCAGGTGCCGCTCCGAAGTAGTACACGGCTGGTGGAAAGAAACCTGAATTCACATCAGCCGCAGGTGGCGGAGGTCGAAAATCGAATGTGCCATCATCCGCAACAACAGTGTTGTTTGAACGACGAATCTGCATTCCACCCACGTTGAGCGTCACGCTGTTCAATGTCGATCCCGCTGGACCGGTGAACGATTCGATCCGATAGGCCGAAAGCCGCGTGAATGTGTCGGCGGTCGTCGGATCAGTCGGACAGACCTGTGTCGTATCGACCGCAAAAACAACACTAAAAGCTCCCACAATACAACCCGGTGTGCCGGAACAATCAAAGGTATAGCCACCAACACCGTCCGTAATTGTGCCTAGCAAAACGTCAGCCGTTGCCGACGGCGATGGATTGCCGTTCGAGCACGCCCCCTCCGAAGTCGACAAAGAATACTGAGTCCCCAGAATCGTGTTGGTATTGAATGCGTCTTGTGCATCAAACCTCGTTTGCAACGTGCCTCCACCTTCACCCCAAGTCTTAGCTCCCGATAAAGCCGCCGCATCGAGAGCATTTTTTAACTCAGCGCGAGCAACCCAAAGATTCCCCGAATCAATGAGCATCACTAACAAGGTCAGCACAACGGGCATTGAAGCCAACACCCAAATCGTGGCGATCCCACGACGCAAAGAATTGGACGAGGTTGTCGGCAACTTATTTTTCATCAGTTCACCCGCCTCACCAAAATCGACAACGAGCGAGAGAACGTACCGCCGCACGGATCAGTGGCGGTCAATTGCACGAAATGTACGGTGTCGGGATCAATCGGGAAGATGTTGTTCGGCACATCAAAGTTGGCGTTGAAGGTCGTCCCAGCAGTCGGCCCACTGGAAGGAACTCCTGTCTTCGTCCAGGTCAGCGTCAATCCCGCTAACGGAGTTTCCAAGTCGGTCGTTAAGCTCCCATCAAAGCTCAAACTGATCGGATCGGGTGCGATCGCACGATTAACATCGAGCCGAATTAACGTTGAAGGAGGAGTCGTCACCGGGACTGGCCCGCCAACGCCAAACGTCACTCCAGCGGGAAGCGATTGGAGACGAATCACTGGTGAAGGAGCAGAGTTATTCGTTTCCACCCGATAGTTGGTTGAATGCCGCACAATTCGATCGGTGATATCGAACCCGAGCGTACTTAGTAAATTCGGCACATTGCCCGTTAACGGAACACAGACAGTGACACGAACATAGGCCTCTCCTTGTGGCGGCTCTCCGGCAGGCAGAGTTCCCGGCCCCGTAGCGTTGCAAGTGCAAGGAGTCGCCGTATCAACTTGCAGCGGATTATTCACACAGGCGTTGTGTTCAAGTCGAACCTCAGATGACGCCGTCAATCCAGCGTTCGCGAGAAACGTGTCGATGCGACTCTGCAGATTATTAACCGTCGCTGTTTGATTGATGTCACTTAGGTTGGGTGATGTGGCAAATGCGCGAGTCACTTCAGAGGCGATCTTCGCACCATAGCGACTTGCCAAGTTCACCTGCTGATTGACTTGTTGCATGAGCGCGAACTCGACAACCGCCATCAATGCGGTCATCAGGACCGGAAGCCAAATGATTAACTCGACAACAGCAACGCCACGTCGCCTCGACTGGTTGAACCAATCAAGCGGAACTGAGGCAGCGGTGATTCGTGAGCGCATCATGGGCGAGATTCCGAATGTGATCTCATCTCACAATGCAGCATTCGTGCCGTGAGCACCCGTAATGACTGCGGTTTGCGCAACCGAGCCACTCCCTATCACAAATGAAACCACGAAGTATTCAGCAAGGCTCGTTTTCAACGTGCGAGCAACCTCCTTATTGCTCCAATTTAAACCGACTTACTCGTCGACGATTTCACTCTCTACTCAATCGACAGCCACGTAAACCACTTCGCAAACACAGAAACAACTGCATCCAGGGGTTTACATCACCAAACCCAAAATGCTCGATTCCGACCGATCACTCGATACCGAACCCCTGTGTTAAATCACATCGCACGGCCTTTCGCTTAAGGCTCGTAATTATCGAGAAAACACGGGCTATCGTCTTTCAAAGAAGACAATCGCCACCAAGGCGTATCGCGTCACACAAACCCATGATCCCCGCCGGCGATTCCCCACATAACGGCCCATCACAGGCCCAAAGCTCTCGGCACGTCGATTGCTTTCATCGCTCGCTGACTGCTTTTCCACGCTCATTCTCCCCAGCGAGGTGTTTCATGCTTTCTCTCCGTCACCGCAAACGGCCAGCGGTCGCTCGACGCGGGTCCATTTTTGTTGAGTACATCTTGTTGGTCACGATCGTCGGTATTGGCGTGATCGTCGGCTTGGCCGTTGTTCGAGTGGCACTGGTCAACGAACTGCAAGACCTTGCCAACGCAATCAACGCGATTATTTGATCTGAAATGTGCCCGTTGCTTTCGCTTCGGTATTACTGAGACTGCCATGCACCGCATCGCTCGATCAACGACGAAATCGCTTCGACGCCACGACGCACGGCGCGGAGCAGTCGTGTTGGAGTTCATCATTGCGATGCCGGTGCTATTCACGGCATTCCTCGCGATTTTTGAATTCGGCTTCCTCGCGCTCGTCATTGAAAATGGAGCACACGCCGTCAACGAAGGAGTTCGCGAAGGAGCCAAAGGTTGGGGTGCGACCGTCGCATTCGACAACAACTCGGTTGGGAACTACGACCCAACCAACAACGACGACATTGCCGACCAAATTGCAATGGCGATGGATTCGGTACTCAACGTTTTCAATCTAGAAGTTCGTCAAAACGGACTCTCGGATAACCCCAGTCGCGCCAACGTTCTGGTGGTCATTGAACGAGGATTAAACATCGCTCGTCGAGGAGACAACACCCTCACCTGCAATCGAACAGGAACCGCTCCCGGCCCCAACGAAATTGTCGTGACACTCTGTTTTCCGATCGTTGATCAAACTGCCCCATCGACCGGCTTAGGAAATCCTGTCCCGAATTGGCTTGTTCCGTTTGGCTTAAACCTGACTTCGTATCGTTTTGAAATGAGCGCTCGTTCTGAGTTGGAATAGGAGCCTTCGATGGACG
>CAIJTL010000322.1 GCA_903823545.1 uncultured Planctomycetaceae bacterium | reverse complement strand
GGACGACTGCGGCTCAGTCATGCTGCGATTCGCAAACGGAGCGAACGGTTGTTTGTGGGTCTCACAGACGACAGCGGGCCGGAAGAACTGTCTGCGATTTGAGATCGCCGGCGCGAAGCAATCGCTGGCCTGGAACAGCGAGTCGCCCAACGAACTCTGGATCGGACATCGCGACCGCGCGAACGAGACTCTGATTCGAGATCCATCGCTGCTGCACGAGTCGGCGCGCGGCATCACCAGCTATCCCGGTGGGCACAACGAGGGCTTTCCCGACACGTTCAAGCAGCTCTTCCGTAGCTTCTACGGCTACATCGCCGCCGGTGACTTCTCCGCTCCGTCACCGTTTCCGACGTTTGCGGACGGCCATCGCGAAATCCTGCTGTGCGAGGCCGTGCTGCGCAGCCATCGCGAACGGCGCTGGGTCTCGATCGAGGAGAGTTGCTGATGGCAGGTCTTCTGGCTGGAGTGGATCTCGGTGGAACTTCGATCAAGGCCGCGCTCGCTGACGAATCAGGTCGAGTCCTCGCGCGCGAAGTGATTCCCACGGAGTCGCATCAGGGACCAGACGCAGTCCTCGTGCGCATTGCGGACCTGATCCAACGTCAGCTCGCGAACATCGCCAACGAGTCGACATCGTCGCACTTGCTCGGGGTGGGGATGGGCGTACCGGGTCTCGTCGATGTGCGGACCGGGACGACAAAGTTCCTGCCGAATTTGCCGACGCAATGGCGCGATGTCCCTGCGGCAGCCACGCTCAGCGAGCGGCTGGGTTCTCCCGTGCGGTTGTTGAACGACGTTCGCACCGCGACGCTCGGCGAACTGCGGTTTGGTCATGGTCGCGATCGGCCTCGGGTGACTCTTGCGTTCTTCTCAATTGGTACAGGAGTCGGCGGCGGGGTCGCGATCGACGGGCAACTGCGACTCGGTCCATTGGGAGCTGCCGGAGAACTCGGCCATCAGACGCTGATGGCCGATGGCCCGCGCTGCGGGTGCGGCAATCGAGGTTGCCTCGAAGCACTCGCCAGCGGCCCGGCGATCATCGCCGAAGGAGTGCGGTTGATGCGAACGGGGCTTGCTCCGCAATTGCATCAGCTCGTCGCTGGTCAAAGTGATCGCATCACACCGCGCGAAATGCTCGCAGCAGCGGACGCAGGAGACGACCTGGTCCGCGAGGCATTGATACGAGCGGCGACCTGGATCGGCATTGCGGCAGCGAACGTGGTGACGGTGCTGCATCCGGATCTGGTCGTGCTCGGTGGCGGCGTCGCGGAACTGGGCGACTTACTGACGTCGACGGTTCAAGGCGTCATCCGCGAGCGCGTCGGGATGTTCCCGACTGACTGCGTCCAAGTCGTTCGCTCGCAACTTGGTGATTCCGCCGGACTCATGGGAGCGATCGCGTTAGCTCAAACACCCGTGGGATAGGTTTTCCGCCTGTCAGTTTTGTGGCAGTTCAGATTGCCGTTAACGACGGCAGGGCAATACCGACAAACGTGTCTCAGCACAGGACCGCCACTGTCTGCGAGAAATTCGCAGCGAAATGTACGACGGACTTCCAGTCCGTTGGCTTATCTCGACGGACTAGAAGTCCGTCGTACAAACGCTACTGACAGGCAGGATGCCTATCCCACTTCACACACACAACATTCCATTCGAAGGACAACCGCATGAAGTACACACTCGAAGAACTCGCCAAGATGATCGATCACTCCTTGCTGCATCCCACGATGACGGATGCGGAGCTGGAGGCGGGTTGTCGCCTGGCGGCCGAATACAAGGTCGCGTCGGTCTGCATCAAACCGTACTTCGTCGCGCGAGC
>CAIJTL010000321.1 GCA_903823545.1 uncultured Planctomycetaceae bacterium | reverse complement strand
GTGTTGTCCGAGGGAGACGGGCAGAAGGCCGATGGCAATCTGCTCGCTCTTGGGAGTGGTGCGGCCTATGCCGGAGTTGTGCTCACTTTGCGATGGATGAAGGCAGAAGATTCCGTGTGGATCACGGTCATCAATCATGCAGTCAGTGGGCTCGTCGTTCTTCCGTTAGTTTGGAATTACGACATTGATTTGACCTGGGTTCAATGGGTGATTATTGCGTTTCTGGGGCTCTTTCAAATGGGAACGCCATATGTCTTAGCTGCTCGTGGAGTCGGCCTTCTGAGCGTTCAAGAGTCAGCATTGTTAATGCTGTTGGAACCGATCTTAATTCCGATATGGGCGTGGCTATTTTGGCGAGAGTCTGTCGGCATTCCGACGTTAATCGGCGGCGGATTGATCTTGGGGGGACTCGCAATTCGATATGCGTTTTGGCCAGCCGAATTGGAGCCGGCGGCCGATCAACTGGGCAAAACATAGGTCGCTGTCGATGATCGCCCACTTGTAGATGTCTGTTGCCAGCCGAGACCATCGCCTCAATAATCCCGGCCGCAGTCGATAGCGGGGAATTTGAGTTGAAGGTTCCGGTTGCACGGGGTCGGTGGCAGTTGCGCGAAGCGGCCTTCCCTTCGAGAAGTTCTTGTTGAAATCTCGATATCTCAGCAAAAGTTGAGACGAGCGAACCCGCCGGACGCCCTGTTTGCTGTTCTGTTTCTTTCGGAGTTTTGCAAATGCCTTTGGTACCGATGCGATTAGTGCTGGATCATGCCGCCGAAAACAATTACGGCGTGGCCGCTTTGAACGTCAACAACATGGAACAAATTCAGGCCATCATGGAGGCCGCTCGCGAAACTGATTCGCCGGTCATCGTGCAGGCATCGCGAGGCGCTCGCAGCTACTCGCAAGACAATTACCTGCGTCACTTGATGCTCGCGGCAGCCGAACTTTATCCAGAGATTCCGGTTGTCATGCACCAAGATCACGGCAACGAACCGGCGACTTGTTACAGCGCCATTCGCAACGGCTTCACGTCGGTCATGATGGACGGTTCGCTGATGCCGGACGCAAAAACGCCCGCAACTTACGAGTACAACGCGAAGGTGACGAAAGAGGTTGTTCTCGTCGCTCACGCATTGAATGTTTCGGTAGAAGGCGAAGTCGGATGCTTGGGAACTGTCGGACAAGACAAGAAAGCACCGGCCGCGCACGCTTCCACAGAAAAGCACGACGCTGATCTCGAACAAGAACCAGAACCGGAAATGGCTCACTTGACTGATCCAGAAGAGGCCGAGCGATTCGTTGCTGAAACCAACGTCGACGCTCTCGCTGTCGCGATCGGTACGAGCCACGGTGCGTTCAAGTTCGATAAGAAGCCAGACGGTGCTGTACTGAAGATGGACCTCATCGAAGAGATTCATCGCCGCTTGCCGAATACTCACATCGTCATGCACGGTAGCTCGTCAGTGCCACAAGAACTGACCGATCTGCTTCGCAAATACGGTGGTGATATGAAGCAATCGTGGGGCGTGCCCGTTGAAGAGATTCAGCGCGGCATCAAGCACGGCGTTCGCAAGATCAATGTCGATACCGACAATCGCATCGCGATGGCCGCAGCTGTCCGCCAAGTGATGATGACATCGCCGGAGAAATTCGACCCACGCGACTTCATGAAACCCGCTCGCGAGGCGATGAAGAAAGTCTGCATCGCCCGCATGGTTGCGTTTGGTCAAGCAGGGAATGCCAGCAAAATGCGTGCTGCGGGTTTGATTAAGTAGCTCGTACTGTGTGAGTTTGGATATTGCCCACGGAACACACGGAAAAGCACGGAAGGGATTCATGACGGAATTTGTTACTCAGCGAATCGAGATCGCGACAAAGCTCGCCATGACCACTTTTCTTTTTCCGTGTCTTTCCGTGTGTTCCGTGGGCTAACACCACTCAACGAAAAGCATCATTGACTTCAATCAGAGGTCGATGCCCAACTCTTCGATTTTGCGATAGAGGCTCGATAGGCCGAGCTTCAGGCGTTTGGCTGCTTCGCGTTTGTCGGGCCATTGACGAAGGACTCTCGCGAGGTGCAGCTTTTCGTAGTGACGCAATGCCGTGCGCAGATCGTCGGTGTCAGGAAGCGGTTGGGCGAGTCCCAGCAGCTCAGGCGGTAGATCGTCCGGATGAATATGGGCGCCGTCGCACATCATCACTGCTCGCTCAATGGCATTGTCGAGTTGTCGCACATTTCCCTTCCACTGAGCGGACATCAGCAATCGAATTGTCTCGCTGTCGGCTCCTGCGACTCGTTTGCTCATGGCTTTCGAGTGTTTCGCAATGAAGAACTCGACAAGCTCTGGTATGTCATCCGAGCGTTCACGGAGTGGTGGGATTGTCAGCTTCACGCCGTCAAGGCGATAGAAGAGGTCGTCCTGAAAGCGTCGTTCCGCAACCTCACGCATGAGATCTCGGGTTGTTGTTGCGATAATCCGTGCCGAAACATGGACAGGTTCGGAACCACCCAGAGGCAAGATTTCTTGGTATTCGATCGCACGCAACAGCTTCGCCTGAGTGCTCAGCGGCAGTTCACTGATTTCATCGAGTAGCACCGTTCCTTCGCCGGCATGTTGAAATATCCCGACTTGATCCGAACCGCCGCTCG
>CAIJTL010000320.1 GCA_903823545.1 uncultured Planctomycetaceae bacterium | reverse complement strand
CGTGTCGTTGGGGTTGTTGGGATCTGCGCCGTCCGGTTGAGTACTCGGACCACGATTGAATTGAATCTGATTCGGCGTGCCTGTCCCAAAGACAGTATGCGTCGTATAGGTCGTGGTTGCTCCCGACAACAGCGTGTAGGCGTTGCGCAAGGCGAGACTGACGTTGCCCTCTTTACCAGGATCAACTGAACCGTCGCTATTGGCATCATTGGCAATCTGATTTGTCAGGTTGCCACCGTTGAGCAATCGGGTTCGCAAGCTCGGAAAGAGCGAGAGTTCATACCGGTTCGTCGGGAAAGCGGCTGGAGGAGGTGCTGGATTCGGAGTGGCGGTGATTCCCACGAAGTTACCTCCGTTGGAGACTCCACCCTGCTCAGTTTCAAACAGAAACTCATCTCGAGTTTTAGCATTGATCAAATGCCCGCCACCATCGGGAGAGGCACCGTCAGGCACGCCGTTGGCATTTGATGTGACGCCACCCAATCCATCGCGACCATCGAAGTTCAAGTCACCATCGAAGTAACGTACTAACTCGAATATCGACGAGGTCGTACCGATGTTCGTGATTTGATAGGTCTGAGTCAGCAATGAGCCGATTCGTCTGTTTGTCGTGATGTCGAATTGCGGTTGTACTTGCTGCGTCAAGTTGAAGACGAGGTTTCCAATCGTGAAGGTCGAGACTCCTTCAGAAGAAGTCCCAAAAATGTTGCCAATCGTTCCTTGAGCCTTCGCCGCTTGATCCAACGTCGCTCGCGGACCGGTGATATCACCAAATCGGAAGTAGACTGAGGATTCAACAGTCGTCGTCATCGGTACCGAGCCAATCCCGTCTCCGATCGGATCAAAGACCGCACCTTCCGACGAGTAACCCTTGAACTGTGAAACCTGAGTGACCAGCGAGTTGTTCGGATTCGGAGCTACGATTTGGCTGAACGAGCCGAATTTTCCAGTCGCGTCCACGGTCACAATCAAGCCTGCATCGTCATTCCCAGTCGTGATGGTGTGGAACGCTCCCACATCGCTGGTTGCCAATCCGGTTGGGGTTGCGTTGTCGAGTGCGACTGGAACTCCGGAGCTGGGATTCGGGACGGCGACTGGCAGCGGATCGCTGGTTGTGGTGACAAACGGAGTGCTCTCCACTTTGTCATTGCCAGTTCCACCCGACAGCGAATCAATGCCACCGCCACCCGTGATTGTGTCATTGCCCGCTTGACCATCAACGGTGTCATTGCCGACTCCGATTGTCGATGGATTGTCACTATCTCCATAAATTCGGTCGTCGTTTGCACCACCCAAGATGAAGTCGTTACCAGCACCACCCACAACCGTGTCGAAGCCGCCGTCGGCATTCAGGTTGTCGTCGCCGTCGTCGCCGGTAATCGAGTCTGCTCCGTTACCACCGAAGACGCTGTCGTTGCCGATGCCGCTTGTGACATCGTCGTCGCCGTCACCGGAGTTGATCGAGTCATCGCCAGCGACACCGTGAATCGTGTCTGCTCCGTCTCCACCCAAAATCGCATCGTCGGCACCATTGGTCAATGTGCGCGGATCGCTCGGTGCAACCAAGATGCTCAGTTGCGGAGGAATCACATCGCCGAAGATCAGGTCGTCGCCATCGCCACCGTCCAACGTATCCGAAGCGTTGCCACCGCGGATGATGTCGTTGCCGTCACCACCGAAGATGTCATTCGACACGTCAGCGCTGCCGGTGATGATGTCGTGGCCGTTGCCACCTTCCACAAAGATCTTCAGCGACGGGCTGTAACCCGCAGCCAACGTCAGG
>CAIJTL010000319.1 GCA_903823545.1 uncultured Planctomycetaceae bacterium | reverse complement strand
GCGAAACGTCATAGCGAACTCAAGTTGTTACCGATGGTTCGTTCTCGCGTGCGGCAGTCGTCTTCGCAGAAGTTCACGTCGAGCATCCAGTGCATGGACTCGATGCTGCCAATGGCGGCGAACCACTTCGCCGAAGCGTGGGCCGCTCAGGTAGCGGCTGAGGAAGTAGTACCGCACGTCGTGCGTCTCGCGGCCCGAACATCATCGCAAAAAATCGTCCAAAGACGAATTGGCGATATTCTTGAAAAGGCATCAACTCAACTACGAAGAATGGATGCTCGATTGAATGATCACCCTCAGCAGCCTGCGTAAGCTGAAGGGAATCTCGATTCACTCTGTGATTGATGAGTGACGATGTGAGTCACTGCGGTTCGTTGTTTGAATGCAATTTGTGGTGTCGTGCTGTGATCAAATGGCTTGAGTGTGAGGCTTGTTTGCAATCCGGCCGAATTCCGTCGATTGCGATCGATTCGAAAAGCTATTCAGCCACTCTCTGTCGCCATGCAATCTACTCGGCGACCTGCGGAACACGGTGGTCGAGCAGTTCTTGGCGCAATTCGTCAGTGAGTGTGAAAGCCGGTTCGCCTGCTTGAAGCAATACGATCCCATCGATCAATGAGAAGTTCAGCATGAGTCGCTCAGCGTCAATGCTTGCGGCCGTAGCGAGTTCCTCAACAGAAACTCGCTTTTCTGCCTCTAACAATGCGACCAATGCTTGAGCGACAGCGGCGGCATTTAATCCACGCAGCAGCTTCGCTCGCCCAGCGAGCCGCAATGCGAGATCAACCAGTCCTGGTCCGAGCAGTAACGTCACGGCAATCACTTTGACAACCGAGTGCATCGTCTGCGGCCCAGCCAGTAAAGAGATCCCGCTTTGTCCTGTGGCATAGGCCGCCAATCGAGCCATCTGAAGTCGGTCGGATGATTCAAACCTCAACGACTGGAGGTGCTCCCAATTAGCCGTCGCGTAACCCACGAAGATCAGAATCAAAACGACTCCGCTTACGAACAACCGGGCTGCGTGGCCTGAAATCAATCCTGAAAAGCCAACATACACACCGGCATAGATCGCCCAGAAAGTAACGAACAAAACCGGTACCGCCCCAACTGCCGCACCGACACATCCCAACCAACTCAACCGACTTTGTCGCTGAGCAAATTGAGTCGTCCAGTCCGTCACTCGATCAATCAATTTCTGACGCTGCTTGGCCACGAGGTGTTATCCCAAGCTCATCGTCACCGTCTTCGATTCGGTGTAGTTGTTGAGGGCGGCTGCACCGAGTTCTCGGCCCATGCCGCTCATTTTGAAGCCTCCGAAGGGAGCGGCGGCGTCGAAGACGTCGTAGCAGTTGACCCAGACGGTGCCGGCGCGGACGGCGGCGGCGAAGCGGTGGGCTTTTTGAACGTCCTTCGTCCAGACGGCAGCAGCGAGGCCGTAGTAAGTGCTGTTCGCTCGCTCGATGATTTCATCGACACCTTTGAACGGCAGGATGCTCATGACCGGGCCGAAGATTTCATCGCGAGCGATCGCCATTTCATCGCGAACGTTGGCGAAGACCGTCGGCTCGATGAAGTAGCCTTTGTCGCCGACTCGGCTGCCGCCGGTGAG
>CAIJTL010000318.1 GCA_903823545.1 uncultured Planctomycetaceae bacterium | reverse complement strand
CGAGCAGTCCGAGGGAGTCAAATTCCGCAGCGAAGTGTTGATCGAAAACCACTGATGAGGCTGCGAGTCGCTCCAAATTTGGAGCCTCAATCCATTCGTGTCCGTAAAAACTAAGACACCGGCGGCTTAGCCGATCAAAGGTGAGAACAATCGCGCGTGGCGGGTGCGGCATAGGTTGGTCAGTGAAAGCGAGTGCGGAAGAGGGGCGAAACTCACACGATCAAACAATTCCGCCAAGCGATCGGAAATACCGAGCCGTTTCAACAGCCGCTTCTCGCGGTCCCATCAATTCGGCATAGGCTTGGTGGATTGTGATGCAGCCGTCATAACCGATTTGTTGAAGTGCCGCGATGACTTCAGGAAAATTGACTCCTCCTGGCTCCCAAATCGGTATGTGGTAAAACCGTCGAACACCAAGACACCAAGTTTCCAAGTCGGCTGGCCCGGCCGGATCAAGTCGGTGATTTTGAACGTACACATTCATCAGATGCGGTTGGAACTTCATAAGCGTGTCGATGCCATACGACTGACCGCAGATCATCAGATTTGCCGGTTCATAGATGAGTCCGAAATTCTTGCGATCAATCTGGCCCAGAACTTCCAGCGAGCGGTCAACGGTTTCAAATAACGTTGTGGTATGACATTGGTGGGCCAACCGAATGTTCCGAGCCGCCGCCAGATCGGCCGCGCGGCGAGCGTGTTCGATATCCGATTCAGTTTTCAGGCAAACTCGAATCAGATCACAACCGAGCGTCTCAGCCACATCGAGACTCGGAGTGATATTCTTCAAGCTGCCCGGGCCGTGATCATTGTTGAGCGGAACGTCGCTGTCGGCGGTCACCATCGAGACTCGCAAGCCTGCACGTTCAACGTCGGAGCGCATTCGCAACAATTCTTCACGCGGTGTTCCAATCCCGCCAGCACTCGCTCTCATGCAAATTGCCTTGTAACCCAATTCGGCAGCGAGTTGCACGAGGTCTCGAAATGGGACGTTGAGTTTGGTTTTGCACGCCGCCTCGGCAATGCGAACAGACAATGAGAGGTTCATGAATCGATCCTTGAGCTTCGAGTGCTAGCACATATCCAACGGTATTCACAAACGACGAAACAACACTTTCAGTCAAACTTGAGGCCCTAACGCAGCGGGTAGGACGGTACTCAATACCGAGAAAAAAACTCCAGGCAGGATGAGGCTTCCGTTTGCAACGACATTAACTGCGGAATGTACTCGCATCATTGCCTGCCGTGAATCGGCAGTGTCGCGCTGTGAAACTCTTCCGGATACGACGGTCGTAGCAGTCATCGATTGCGGCCTTCGCCGTGCGGCCCGGAGGTTTCTTCTGAATGTAAGGTCTCTGCGGGCCTCAGGATCGTCTGGAAATCGTCAACACCCGCGTGCGTGTTGTTCTCGTGCGAATCGTCACGGCAGTCGCTCTCGTCACCGTCCGAAGAGACCGAACATCCGGCAGTGTTTCGCTGATCCGGGGGACTCTCAGACGATGGAGAAATGGCATGTGCAACCGACCGAAGACCGTCGAGTTTAGAGATTTCACTTGACGATCTGCTTGGCGTGTATTTCTGCGACCCCACGACATTCGGAGTGGGGCGTTGGTGGGGTTGTCAGATGGGTCACGAAGCCGGCCTGGCTTAGGCGTCAATTGGCCGCTTCCTAAATAGGGAGATTGAAGATGCGTGGAGTTTCTTGGTTGAATTCGTTGAAGCAGTCTTTGAAGCGAGCCAGCTTGCGGCACTCACGCCGTGCGTTGGTGCAGCTCGAACAATTGGAAAGCCGCGCGCTCCTCACCCTGACGATCAATACGGACACGGCTGCTTTGGTCGATTTGTCGATTGAAGCGAATGACCAATTGGAATTGTCAGTTGATAACAACGGTTTCCCAGTTGTTACGGTCATCGACGGTGCGACCAACATCTCTACTGACACTACTCTCACTACTCTCGCTGCGGATATCCAGAACCTGATAATCAATGGCAGCACAGGCGACGAAGTTATCGACCTGAGCAATGTTGCGTTGTCGGGATTTGATTCGCTTCAGCCGGTTGATAGCAGCAACAGCGTCCATGTGACGGTGCTTGGCGGCGACGGTAACGACATCATCATTGGCAGCACGGTCAACGATGATCTCCAAGGTGAAGCGGGCGACGACTCGATCGACGGCGGTGCTGGCAATGACTCGATCAGCGGCGGCGACGACGATGACTCGATCCTCGGTGGTGATGGCTTCGACGAAATCAGCGGTGGAGCTGGCAACGACGATATCTCTGGCGAAGGTGACTCAGACGTCATCGCCGGTGGTGACGGAGCAGACACGATCGACGGCGGCGACGCACCGGACTCGGTCTACGGTGGACTCGGCGATGACTCTCTCTCTGGTGGCGATAGCACGGACTGCATCGAAGGGAACGACGGCAACGACGTTCTCAACGGCGATGACGGAGAAGACCACCTCGACGCTGGTGCTGGTAACGACACACTCGATGGCGGTGCTGGACACGACGAGTTGGTCGGTGGCACTGGCGACGACGTGCTGGTGTGGCACAGCGACGACGTCTCGGAAACTGTCAACGGCACGAGCGGCGAGGACGTCCTGTCGGTGCTCGGCACGATCGGCAATGACAACTTGACGCTGTCACAAATTGGCAAGCTCAAGTACCGAGTCACTTCAGGAACTGGACAGTCGGTTTCGACAGTCAACGTTGATGACATCACTGTCGATGGTGGTGCCGGCAACGACGTCATCACGATTTCCACCAACATGACCGGCCAGAGTGACATCCTGTTGCAGGGTGGTGACGGCAACGACCGAATCAATGGCAACGGCATCATTCTGACGAACTTCGACATCACGATGTTGGGCGGTGCTGGCAACGACACGATCACAGGAACCGGCAGCGACGACAGCATCCTGGGTGAGTCGGGAAACGACGTTATCGCTGGTGGTGCGGGCGATGACTCCGCGTTTGGTGGAACTGGCAACGACAACATCAACGGTGGAGCCGGAAACGATTCGCTCCTCGGTAACGAGGGTGATGACAACGTCAGTGGTGGGGACGGAAACGACCTCATTGTTGGCGACAGCGATATCAATCCTCCTCCTGCCCAAGCGGATGGCAACGACACGCTGAATGGTGACGCTGACGGTGACACGATCCGTGGCAACGGTGGCAACGACGTGATCTTCGGTGGTGGCGGCAGCGATTCGATTTTTGGCCACGGTGGCAATGACACGATTCGGGGCAACGATGGTGGAGACGGCATCAACGGTGGCGTTGGAGACGACTCGATCTTCGGCGATGACGGCTTCGACTCCATTGACGGAAACCTCGGCAACGACTTCATCGACGGTGGTGCCAAGAACGACACGCTGCTGGGTAACGACGGCAACGACACCATCAACGGCGGTGCAGACAACGACACGATCATCGGTGGTAGCCACAACGACTCGGTTCGTGGTGGACTCGGCAATGACCTCATCATCGGTGATACCGACGTGGCACCTCCTCCAGCAGTCGAAGGGAACGACACACTCCACGGCGATGAAGGTAACGACGTCATCCGTGGCAATGGTGGCAACGACTTCCTGGATGGTGACGCAGGCAACGACGCGATCGACGGTGAGAGCGGCAATGACTCCGCTCTCGGTGGTGCTGGCAAAGACACCATGACTGGCGGTGGCGGAGCGGATCTGCTTGACGGACAAGCGGGCGATGACCACATCGACGGCGGGATCGGCAACGACACTCTGCTGGGCCGAGGCGGAAATGACACGCTCTGTGGCGACGAGGGCGATGACTCGATGCTCGGTGGTGATGGCAACGACAAGATGGCTGGCGAAGATGGCCAGGACACCATGAGGGGTGAAGCCGGTCGTGACCTCATCCTCGGCCAAGCTGGCAATGACAGCTTGCTCGGTGGTGACGGCGATGACACTGTCGTCGGTGGTACTGGCGACGACTTCGTTAACGGTGAAGCTGGCTTCGACTTACTCGCTGGCAACCTCGGTCGTGACATCGTCATCGACGAGACCTGCAAGATCGACGAGACCCTCAGCGACGTGAAGCTCAACACCTTCTGCTAATCAAGCAAGAGGTTGATTAGAGTCTGAGTGCGAACGAAGCCCATGCCATCTGGCATGGGCTTTTTCGTTTCGTCTCGTAGCCACAAGCTCCCACGTTGTGAGCCTCCTCAACAGTTTGACCGCTGCGATGACAACTGGTGAGAGGCTATTCGAGAACCAGGAATTCGGGAGGCGAGGTTCCTGTCGAGCCGCGCAAGTCATTGGATATCAGCCGTCCGCAGCGGCTCGGCAGGAGTCTCGCCCTCTCTTCTCGGGTTGCGTTGAGCGTGTGCGCGGCATCTTGTTGGTATCTCTTCACAGAGCCGCTATTGGCCTCACAATGTGGCAGTTCGATTGAACCTTTCCTATTGAGGCCAAAATGATGTTGAAGTTTTTTCCCACGCGACAGTTTCTCAGCGGGCGTTTCATTCTTGGTCAGCTTGTTGCCGGTGCGTTCTGGCTGGTCGTCAGCACGACAACTGGCTTTTCAGCGGACTCACTGCGAGTTGGTATTGCTGAGTCGGACATCACGCCGCCGGTCGGTTTTCCAATTGCGGGCTATTACCACGAACGATTGGCCGAAGGCACCGTTGATCCGTTGAAAGCGAAGGCGATCGTGTTCCGTGATGCAAACGCCGAGGCCGCCCTGGTGGTTTGCGACTTGATCGGAATTGCGACAGACCTTTCGCAGGCTGTTCGCCTACGAGCTTCTGAAAAAACTGGCATCCCGGCGACGCACATCGTGATCTCCGCCACGCACTCGCACACCGCGCCTGATTACATGAAAGAACTGTGGCTCAGGCTCGGTAACGAGAAGCAAGACCCGTTGCGGGCGGCATACATCGACAAGCTCATCAACAACTTGGTGGAGGTCATCGCAGTCGCTCACTCAGGTGCAAAACCTGCGACATTGGATTACGGCTCCGCGACGCAGGCGACCCCTGTGTCGTTCAATCGTCGTTCGGTCATGCGCGACGGCAGCGTCCGAACCTGGATGAGCCATGACAATCCTGATGTAGTTCGAGTTGCTGGGCCAATCGACCCAGAGATCGCGTTGTTGGCTGTGCGTGATGCGAACGGCAAGTCCCTCGGTGTTGTGAGCAACTTTGCGTTGCATCTCGATACCGTCGGTGGCCTGAAATGGAGTGCCGACTACCCGTATTTCATCGAGCAGACTCTGCGAAAGGGAATTGGCTCGGACATCGTTTCGATCTTCGGAACTGGCTGTTGCGGTGACATTAATCACGCGAACCCGCGCAGCAAGGTTCGGAACACGGCGGACTTCATCGGCAACTCAATTGGCGAGACGATTCAGAAACAACTCGGCAATCTCAAGAGGATCGAGCAAACGGACCTCGTCGTGAAATCACGAGTCGTGAAGCTGCCACTGGAAGACGCGACCAAGGAAGAGATCGCTCGTTCGCTCAAGATTCTCGACCTCGCCAATCGCAAGCAGCCGGTCGAGTTCCTCGACCACGTCACCGCGTATAAGAAATTGATGCTCGACCAATTGCTGCACCGCGAACCGTTTACGAACACGCCCCTGCATATCACTTGGGGTTTGAGTCGCTCACTCGCAGGAATTGGTGACTCGCTTCCGGTCGGTGTCACAGTCATGGCAATCGGTCGCGACATTGCGATCGTCTGCCTCCCCGGTGAGGTTTTCGTCGAACTGGGCTTGGCGATTAAGCAAGGCTCGCCATTCAAGACGACGTTGGTTATCGAACTCTCGAACCATGTTGAGTCGATCTACATTCCTAACCGAGCGGCCTACGTTGGTGGCAGCTATGAAGTCACAAACTCTGCGTTGCAGCCCGGCGGAGGCGAGATACTCGTCGAAACTGCGCTCGGTCTCCTGCGCGAAGCAGCGACCAGTTCAGAGCCATAGCCACAAGCAGCCAGCTTGCCGTTACATCACGACGGGCCTGGCACTCCTTTCGCAAACGGCCAGTCAACCGGCTCGTAAGTGACCGCCAAATGCGGCGTTTCCAGCCGGCGGCCCTTGTCACCTAGGCTGTGCAAGGCCGCGTCGAGAATGCCAGTAGTCAGCAGCGTTCGCTCGACAGGGTACGGGGGCTTACCGGAATGAATCATCTGCTCGATCGCCCGGAGTAGATGCTCGAAATGACGGTACGGCGGTGCTTCTTCCAGAACGTAAGTGAGTGCCAACGGCTCTTTCATTCCTCGCACCGAAACGGCACAGGCGAACTCGTGAGCGAAACCGGTATTCATTGCCATGGTCGCTCGCGTCCCGTCGCGATAGTCAATCAAGTAGAAAACCGCGTCCTGGGCCATTTCTTTTGGGCGCGGAGATTTGCCGTTGTATGGGGTCGGCGTGGCTGCCACGACCGCATCGAACAACGATCGTGACCAGCGGCCCGCTTTCTCAGCTTGCCAAATTCCATCACCCGTCACCGCTTGAACAGATTTGACTCCCGATTCGCCACGATTGCGTCGCTCCATCAGACATTGCATCCCTTCGATCGCATGAAAGCCGTATGCCTCCAACCCTCCATGCCCAATCGCGATTGCTTCGGTGAGTTCCGAACCAAGCGGAATCGTCACAGATGGCTTCCGCCACGCGACAGGTACCGATGAGCCTGCCATGAATGGTATCCGTAGTTCGCGAGCCGTGTCATACATGTGCTTCGCATCGCCCCATCCATACGAGAGATGCTTGTCATTGAAGACCGGGACTGCTTTGTGACATTCCCTAAACGTTGCCGCGATCTCGTCAAAGAACCGCCGTCGGGGATACATCACCTGTTGAGTTTCAGGAACACTCGGATAATGCCCATGCTCACCGACTGACAACACACCTGCCACCGCCAGCGAGTCGGTTCCCAATGTGAGTGCTTCTCGAATGGTTTTAGCAACGCGAAAACCGTGCTTCTTCCCCAGCGTGACACTCAGATCTCCGTCTCCAGACTGGTCAACAAACAACGACACAAGTTCCAAATCTGGCCCTGGTCCACCGTCCTGAGACCAACCCTCCAGAATCTTTCCAACGATGACATCTGCATGCGAACCTTTCCGGTACACGGTCACCACCGCCGCGACGGGCAATTTTGTTCGTCGCTCCGAGGGTCTCGAAGTTCTCGTTATCGACTCATCGGCAATCAGCCGTGCGACATCCCACGAGCCACATGGACTGAGTCCCGCTGCACCAAGCGAAGCTTGCAAGAACAGGCGTCGAGTCGGTCTGTCGGCCATGTGAGTTCCCCGATTTTGCGGCAACCTCATTGAGGGCAATTTCACGGCTAGACCAACTGCGTCGTCACTACTCCGATGCAGCCGAAGTCGGCGCGGATGTGGCTGCCAAGTTGAATGGGGATCGGGACGATGCTCGTTCCAGTCGTGACGATTTCGCCCGCGCAGAGGCCGATGTTGTGTTGTCGGAGTTCGTTGGCGATCCAGGTCATCGCCAATCTCGGATCCCCTAGCACGTTCGAACCGATTCCATCACGAGTCGCCACGCCATCAAGATCCGCTTTAACGACGTGGGTGGCGAGGTCGATCGCACGCCAGTCGGCAGTTGTCGCGGAGCCCAATACGAAGTAATGAGCACACGCATTGTCGGCGATGAGTTGCGGCGAGCCGACGATGCAGAAGTCATTGTAACGCGAATCAGGAATCTCGATCGCTGGATGCAATGTGTCGACCGCTGCCATCACTTCGGCCAGTTCATATGGCTGCGATCGCGGCGGCAGGTTGCGGCCGAGGCGAAATGCAAACTCGGCCTCTGCAACTCTCATCGCGTTGCCTCCAAGTACGATCGGAGCCCCATCGTGATGAACTCGATTTGCCAAGAGTCGGCCTGCCAGCGGGCCATCCACTTGCAAATGCTTCTGACCGGCAACACTCGTTGCTGCTATCTTCCAACCAACGGTCGGCTGCCCGGATTGCTCCGCCATCTGTTGTTGAATTTGATACCCGTCCGCTCGCGACAAAGGTCGCAAGGCTTCAGGAATTGCGTCGATGCGTCGCTCCGATATCCACGTTTTCCAAAGCAATTCTGCCGCTTGCTGTGCGTGATCGCGATTCATAACGGAGACCCTTCGCTACTTTTGGGGGGCTTGTGATTTGGACATTCATTGGGCGTTGGAATTTGAGGCTTGGTTATTGACCTCCACCAGCGGCCGCTCAGTTCGTGCAGATTTCAGCATCATCAATGCGGCGTAAGCCACGACGACGACCACCAGCCATCGGACGTATTCCAGCGGCAACTGCTTGACGAGAAAGGCTGCGATTAAGACGGCCGGGATTCCAGCCAGTGTCATTACGATGGCAGCACTGAAGCTACAGCTTCCTTCGCGAACAAACCGTAGGCCGCCGATCGGCATGAGGAATGCGCAGGAGCCGGCCATAATTGGAAATGCGGCTCGCGGACTCATCCCTAACAAGCTGACCAAGATCAAACAGGGGCCGTACAAACCGATCCCCAAAGTCATCAACGCGCCTAATGCAAAGTTGGCAACAAGCCCCACACCCAGCCAAGCTCCATCAAGCGCGAGCGCCTCACCGCCCGGCGGAAAGACATTAAACTGCTTCATCAACATCAGCGTTGCAGCAGCCAACAAAGCGGCTCCCATGCCGAGTTGAACTTTTCGCCGCGACCAGTGCGCCACAAAGCCGGCTCCTAGCCAGCTGCCGAGAACCGCTGCTCCGATCATCGACGCGAGCGTTGTGAAATCCACCTCGACAGACTCGATGTAAATAAATGCCTGAGCGATCGTCGGGATCGCATAACCGACATTCAGAGTCCCCGGAATTTTTTCGTCGGGAACCGAACTTTTGAACTTAAATGCCGCCGCTGTCGGAGCGAAGCAACCGATGCCGAGCGTGTCGAAGAACGCACAGACGAACGCGACGACTGCATGAAATCCAGTCTGGCCATTTTCGCCAACGGAATTCACTGATTGGGCCTTTCGAGCCAACCAAATTCCCACGACTACAAACCAAATGGTGACGAAGCCGAGAACAACAAACAAAATCGTTTTAGGATTTCCCATCGCTCGCCATTCGGTGCTTGAACAACGTCAATTGGG
>CAIJTL010000317.1 GCA_903823545.1 uncultured Planctomycetaceae bacterium | reverse complement strand
CTCGTAGCGAACAACGGCAATAGTTCGGTCTCACTCTTGATGGGCGACGGTAATAGTTTCGATTATTCCGGCTCGCGCTTACTCGATGGAATCACCCATGCGAGTGCAATGCAAGTAGTTGGTCTTGAGTTGTATGTCACAGAACAGGGCCAAGACATCTTCTCCGTGTTCGAGTTGGCTGATCTGCGATTTGCAAACGGAGATCAGATTCTCGACTTCGAGGAGATTTCCAACAGCGTGGCCAGTACGAACCGACCGATTTACGGCCTCGGCAAATTCAGCTCGCTGCTCATTGCGATGTTGGGAAATAATCCGTTGGAAGAAGGTGAAACCCGCGATGCGTCAAACATTGTTCGCGAGCCGGTAAGCTGGCAAACGTTCGTTGTCGTAGTCACACAGTTTACTCAGCAGCTCGATCACCTCAGCGAGACTTTCGGCAACGGATTGCTGCGGTCGATGTTGGAAACTCTAGTCGCGGATTTGGGGCTTCCCACGTTGAGCAACAAACCGATCTCACAAGCGACCCTCGAAACATTGGCCACGCCGCTCCGCGTTTTGTCTGGAACGCCGCCACTCACGCAGTTGGTCCGGAGTCTTCGTAGCTTGTGGCCAATTCGATCAAACGCACCTATGGCTCGCCCAGGCTCTTCAACGCCACCAGCGACAAAGCCACCTCCTAAAATCCCGATGAAGACGGCACCTGCTCAATCTTCAGCGGACCCCAATTCTGTACGTACGCCCGTTTCTCTCGCGGATACCGCATCGCCTTTGTTGAATTCAACCAGTCAAAAGTCGCGCCGCGCGCAGCAATCGGATCTCATAAACTACATGGCGCAGCTTACGACGAATCCCAGCCTGGCTAGTGAGTTGTTCGATCACCAATCGAAGTTTTCTCAAGACATTTCACTGACGTTGATTGAAGAGGACTCTGATTCCCAAGCCATAACCATTTGGCGAACGTTAGCATTGAGTTCGTTGGCATTGCCCTCTTCCACAGAAGTCTACCCGCGCCGGTTGAGGAACCGCCGGGCACACAACAAGACTGTCGGATAGCCGGAATTGCGATGCCAATAAACGACAGCTATTTCGCATATCCTACTGACTATGATCAGTGGTTTTGTTTCGGAGAATTGAAGATGAACATGACGAAACGAGAGACGCTTCATACGCAGATATCGGGATCACTCGAAAGTGTCTTTGATCGTTTCGAGGCCGCTTGGGCGGGTGACTCAATTCCGCAAGTGAGTGATTATTTGCCAATGGGATTGTCGCCCACAGAACATGGGCAAGTTCTATTGGAGTTGGTTCTGATCGACTTAGAAAATCGTTGGAAGCGGTTTCACAAAGACGAGGCATTGACTTCTGAAAGCGCCAATACTGAGGCCACGATAGCTCTGAACGGAATTCCTCATCGGCCGCTGCTAGAGGATTACTGTCTTAGATATCCGGAACTGAAGTCCGCCAAGCTTTTGCCGGCGCATGCGATTGCACATGAGTTTCGGATTCGATGTCGCCTGGAATCTCGTCCGTCACTCGAAGAGTATGCTCAACGG
>CAIJTL010000316.1 GCA_903823545.1 uncultured Planctomycetaceae bacterium | reverse complement strand
GGACGCTCGCTGGGCACTGCTGATGAGCGACGGCAGCAGCGGCAACGTCGTGACGAACAATATTCTGCTCAACAAGAATCCGAATCGCGGTTCGATGACGGTCGAGCACAACAGCCTGCCAGCGAGGTCCGACAACAACATCGTCCAAGACCTATTCCAGATGGACGGCTACAACGGGAACTTCGCCGCGTGGCAGGCGTTCTCAGGCGGACTGGATGCGCATTCGATCGTCATCGGTGACGGCGATCCGCCAGGTGAGTTTGAAGGTCTGTTCGTCAATCCGGCAGCGAACGATTACCACCTCAAGGCCGGAAGTGCGGCCATTGATGTGGGTGATCCGACGGGCGCTCCCACGACCGACATCTTCGGTCACGCTCGCCCAACGGGAGCCGGTGTGGACATCGGAGCCTACGAGGCCGGCACGTTCCAGCCCGCTGTGCAGTTCGAGTGGTCGAACGTCATCGGCTACGAGTTCATCGGTATGGCCGAAGTCGCGGTCACTCGTACCGGAGACACCGAAGGAACGCTGGCCGTCGAGATCAACCACTCGCAAGTGACGGCGAGCAGCGTTGATTACCGAGCGACTCGCGGCTACCTCGTCTTCCAGCCGGGCGAGATGCGAAAGACCTTCCGAGTCTTCGTGAACGACGATTCGGCCATCGAAGAGCACGAAACGGTCCAACTCGACCTGCGAGTCGTCGGTGATCCGACCGGCTTGTTCCCGACCGATCAGGTCGGGGATCCGACCGGTTTGATTCCCGCCGTGCAAGTCGGCGATCCGATTCCATGGATGCCCACCGATCAAGCGACGCTGCACATTGTCAGCGATGACGCTTGGAAGCCGGGCACGTTCCAGTTCGACTCGAAGAGCGTCACGTTCAACGAGACAGACGGCACCGCAACCGTCACTGTGCATCGTGTCGGCGGCAGCAGCGGCGACGTCAGTCTGGACTTCGCGACGGACCTCTTCACGCCGCCAAAGCAGGCAACGTGGATCAAGAAGCACACCGACCTGCTCTATCCGACCGACCGCGACACCGCCGCAACGGCCGGAACCGATTACCTCGCGACACACGGCACGTTGAACTTCGCCGACGGCGAAATGTCCAAGTCGATCACGATCCCGCTGGTCAACGACGACTGGTACGAAGGGGGCGAAGCATTCGTGGTGAAATTGACGGACGCTTTCGTGGTGGATGCCTCTGGCATCCAACGTTCCGATGCGGGACGCATCGGCCACGACAACGAGATCAAAGTCCGCATCGAAAGCGAAGACATCAAGCTCCCCGGCACGTTTGTGTTCGCCAGCGCCGCGTACTCGGTCGTCGAGGGAACGCCCTTCGTCAACGTGACCGTCAATCGGCTCAACGGCGGCAATGTTGAAGCGAGCGTCCGGCTCTACAACACCGGAGCGGGCAACGGCACAACGACCGCGAGTGCCTGGGCACCGAGCGATCACGGCTGGCTCCCGGAACTTCTGACCTTCGCTCCCGGCGAGCTGTCCAAGACCATCAGTATTCCGATCGTCGATGACAGCAGCACCGAGATCGACGAACTCTTCTCCGTCCAACTGCACAGCGCGACGAACGACGCGAGCGTCGGCGATGTCGCCAAAACCTTAGTCACGATTCAAGACAACGAATCGACCTTCTACTTCCGAGGAGCGACCCCTTCGGCGTACTCGTTCGAGTCGGTCGAAGGGACCGGCAAGATGCCGATCACCGTCGTTCGACAGGGTTCGCTGGCGACTCCCGCGTCGGTGACGATCAGCACCAGCGACGGCTCGGCCACCGGTGGAGTCGATTACACACAGACCACCGTCACGCTCAACTTCGCCGCCGGTGAAGCGAGCAAGACATTCGACGTCCTCGTCACGAATGACACGCTGATGGAGCCAAAGGAGAGCTTCCTCGTCAGCATGTCGAACGTCGTCGGTGCTCAGCAGGGAAGCTGGAGTTGGTCTGCGAACATCGTCGATGACGACGTGGCCGCGACGCCGGGCAAGTTCGAGTTCTCCGCCGCGACGTACTCCGTCGCGGAGAACGGTGGCTCGCTGAACGTCACAATCACGCGAGTCGGCGGCAGCGCCGGAACCGTGACCGTCCAATACCGCACGCTCGACGGAGCGACTGGCAAACCGTCCGATCAAACCGCCTACGCCGGCAGCGACTACTCCTCAAAGAGCGGCACCGTCACGTTCGCTCCGGGCGAGACATCGAAAGTCATCAGCATCCCGATCACGAACGACACGCGAGTCGAAAAGAACGAGTTCTTCACCGTCGAACTCCGCAATCCAGCGGGAGGAGCCACGCTCGGCACCGTCGCCAACGCGGTGGTCACAATCGTCGAGGACGACAGCGCGATCGAGTTCGGCACGAGCAACTACGTCGTCAACGAAGCGGCCGGTTACGTCACGATCACGCTCGTCCGAAAAGGGAGCACGGCAGGCACCGCGACGGTGGATCTGAATATCAGCAGCGGCAGCGCGACCGCCGGCCAAGACTTCGTGAAGCCCGCCTCGCCGACCGTCACGTTCGCTGACGGCGAATCGGTCAAGACGATCCAGATCCAACTGATCGACGACGTCTTCAAAGAGGCCGACGAGACGTTCTATCTCAGTCTGAGCAGCGCCACGAACGCGAAGCTCGGCAGCTACCTCTACGGCAACGTAAAGATTCTGGCGAACGACTGATCGCATTCGCCAATCCTATTGTGAAGTCCCTGCTTTCCACCGCGAGGGTCCCCGAAACCAGTCCAAATCGCCGTAGAGAACGTTATTGCCAGCAAGGACGAATTCAAAGTGTCACTTCCGCAATTCAACGGCCAACCGTAGGCAAATTTCCTCGCAGAAATTCATTCAACGCCCAACAAAGGGTGCCCCAGCTTTTCAAAGCTGGGTGTCGCAGGCACAAGAAACTAGAGTTGATGTCGAGCCAGACCGAAGTCTGATTTTGAAAACAATCGTCAAACGC
>CAIJTL010000315.1 GCA_903823545.1 uncultured Planctomycetaceae bacterium | reverse complement strand
TTCGCTCAAGCCGGTGTGCCGCGCGAAGTCTTTTGCATTTATCCGGGAGGCCATGATTGCGGCGGTGCGGTCATGGAGACCTGTAATCGAGCAATGATCTTCGGTGGCGCACAGGCGGTTGAGAAATACCACGGCAACCCACGAGTTCAGGCTCACGGTCCCGGTTTCTCAAAAATCCTGATCGGCGACGACGTGGTCGATGAATGGGAAAAGTACATCGACCTGATGGCCGACAGTATTTTCCTTAACGGCGGTCGATCATGTATCAACTGCTCTGGAATCTGGGCGAGTCGACATACCGAAGCAATTGCAGACGCGCTCGCCAAGCGGCTTGGCCCGATCGCTCCGCTGCCTATGACTGACCCAAAAGCATCGCTTGCCGCGTTCACCGTTGTGGGAGCCGCGAAAGCGATCAATGCTCAAATCGAAGAACTGCTGAAGGCTCCGGGTGTCACCGAGGTGACCGCGAAGTATCGCAACGGTGATCGCCACGAAGGGCACGAGCGATACGACTTCTTGCGTCCAACGATTGTGCATTGCACGAGCAGCGAACCGCCCATCGCCAATACCGAGTACATGTTTCCGTTCGCGTCGGTCGTGAAGTGCCCGCAGAACGAAATGATCAAGAAAATCGGCAGCACGCTGGTCGGTTCGTGCCTTACTCGCGATGAGAAATGGTCTCGCGAACTTCTGGAAGCGACCAACATCGACCGGCTCAACATCGGCGAAGTGAAGACTAACCAACTTCACTGGATGCAGCCGCACGAAGGGAACATCATCGACTTCTTGTTCCGAGCGCGAGCGTTCCAGAACTCGCCACCGCCGAGCCATTGAGGTTTGTTAGTGGTCAGTGGTCAGTGGCAACAGGACACTATCAACGCAGAACGATCCCGACTTATTTGCAACGGACTACTGACAACGGACTTCATCCCATGCTCCAACACGACACTGAGTTCCGAGTCCGTTACTCCGAAACTGACGCGATGGGCTTTTTGCATCACGCGAACTATTTCAAATACTTTGAGGTCGGTCGGACGGAGTTATTCCGCGCTCAAGGGGGCGATTATCGAGCGATGGAAGAAGGGGGCTTGTTCCTCGTCGTCGCCAAGCTCGACTGCCGCTATCGAGCACCCGCTCGTTACGACGATCTGCTAACGCTGCGCACGAAAGTCATTGAAGCGACCGAAGCGAAGCTCGAACACGAATACGAACTCTTCCGCGAGACCACACTCCTCTGCACCGGCCACAGCACACTCGCCTGCGTCGATCGAACCGGCAGGCTTCAACGGATACCAGCGACGTTGCTCGCGATGTGCGCGGATGTGTGACCTTCACTCCGTCGAGTCATCGCCTTTGCACTCGTTCGGCAAAAGGAGCGAAGCCACGCGGGCAGCGTTCTTTCAACATCGCGAGATCGGCGACCGCGCAGATTTCTGCGTAGTGCTCAGAGACCGATCCTGCAAATTGCGTGGTTTGAAAAAGTTGACGGAACGCCTCTTTGGGATTCACCATGGACTCCGATTCGGGCTGGCGTTGCACCGTGCTCTTGAAAACTTTGGACATGGCGACTTGGTCCGCCAGCATCCAGGCATCGAACGACTCCACCGCAACACCGAACGCGCGACGAATTGACGCCAGAGGACTTGCTTGAGCTGCATCGACTTCGGCAATTCGTGACTCATCACGATCGCGGTCCATCAGCAGCACGATCGCGTCGTAACCTCGCTTCTCTGCTTCGAGCATCCAGCGAATGCAGCGTTTTTCATAGCCTTTTCCTTTGCCATGATGTGCCCGAACGTGTTGGCAGGAGAGTTTGTCTTCGGTGATCTCCCACCCTTCGCTACGCGGATTGATTCGGGAAACCAGTCTGCGAAGTGCTCCTGCAATTTGCTCGTCGGCGAATAAACTTTTGCTTGTGGCCGAGAGATGTTCGCTCCGTCCTTCGGAAACTATCAACACCTTCATGGCACAACCTCCGCTTTGCCAATCAACGCATCGTCCCCTTCCGCCGTCCAAATCTCACCGAGCGTAAAGACATCGAGCTGCTTGCGAACCAGTTCGCTCTCTGAAAGAGAATGCACTGTAACTGAACCGTCCGTCTCTTTGCGGCACAACGACACTTCGCTCGGCGAGAACATGTCGAGCAAATAGGGCGAATGTGTTGTCATCACGATCTGCGTGTGAGACTGCTGGGCGACAAGTTCTTTGAGGATCGCGATCACGTCTTGCAAACGCTGCGGATGAATGCCGTTCTCCGGCTCTTCGATCAACAGCAAACGCGGCGGATTGGGGAGATGCAACAGCGTGAGATAAGCCAGCACCAACAACACGCCGTCCGACATCTTAGAGGCGGGCAAATCATTCACGGCTCGCGTATCGAAAAAGATTCCCTTCGCTGCCGCCGGTTTGAGACTCGCCGCAGCTTGAGCCTCGCCAGTGCTGCTAAACCCGCTAACTGTCTTGAGACGCATCGCGAGAATGTCCGGAAACAAACTGATGAGCCGAGTCTCAAGCTTTCGGAAAAGGTCGATGTCGTGCCCGATGATGTCATCCAGACATGTGGCCAATCCAAATCCCGATTCATCCATCCGAAAAGTTCGCGACGGGTCCAATGCAGACGGCAGGCTGAGCATACCGGGAACCCAACGAAAGACA
>CAIJTL010000314.1 GCA_903823545.1 uncultured Planctomycetaceae bacterium | reverse complement strand
TGATCCACACTTTTCTAAATCAATGGCGTCGCTAAGTCGGTCTCAAGATAACGAACTACCAGCAAGGCACGGACATTTCTGCGAAAAGTACGATTTTCGCGGGGTGATGCACTCGGAGTCCCAGCACAACGTGACCCTCCTCAATTTTGTCAGCAACACCTACTGAGACCGACGATTTCATTCTCCATTCACCGACGTCAATTAAGTCTTGCCACAGCTCATCGGAAATGCGACCAAAAAGTTGGCCCTGACACATCGCGTCAACCAGTCGATGTCTTGGAAGTACATTCTCTGATTGCCGGTCTATCACGCAAACGTTCGGACAGATTTGATTCAGTTGCGTCAGGCCGTCATCGGTGATCTGCGTTCCATTCAGACACAGGATGCGGAGGCGTTTCATCTCTGAAAATGCCGACAAACCTGCATTCGTGATTTTCGTGTTTGTCAGATCGAGATAAACGAGTTCGTCAAACTTCATCGCAGCAAGTCCGACATCAGTAACTGCCGTGTCTCTCAAAACCAATCCGTGTGGGCTGTACCGAATCAACCTCAGACCATCGTCGGTGATTAGCGTGCCGGTGAGATTCAAGACCGTAGGACCAGTGATAAATTCGCCTCCAGGCTTACCGTTGAGGTCAACTCGCTCCGAAAAGATTTCAAAGATCGAATCGCCAAGATTCGTGTGAGCCAGCGATAGATACCCAAGCTGCCATTGCTTGAAGCGATGCAACCGAGGGAGGCTCGCTTTCGTCACTTGAGTGTGTGACAAATCCAAATGGCTCACCCAACGGTCAAAGCGTGACAAATCAAACGCTGCGTCCGTGATGTGGGTTTCATTGAGCCTTAGTCCGAGCGTCCCTTCGTTGGTTTCCATCAAAGCCCGAACAACTGAGTCTGAAACTCCGGAAGCAGAGAAGTCAGCGAGTGTGTATCGCTCGCATGGCGTAAGTCGTTCGGCATCTTCAACTGTCATGCTGTCGTTCGAGTGACTTTCAAGCAGGACCACATCATCACCAAGTCGAACGAGCTTCGTACCGTGCCGCTCCAGTTCTTCCACAAATTGCTGTGTTCGCCATGCGGAGTAGCCTCGTACTCCCGCACCGATCACAAACACGATGAGCAAGCACCACAGCGATCGTCGCCAGATTGGCTTCATGGAGGGCTCACGAGAAAGCTATTTAACGAACACGAACTCTTTGACATTGAACAGCACGTGGCAGAGGTCGGTCCAGACGTGGGGGTGTTTATGCCAAGCGTCAGCAGGAATGTTGTACGACTTTGCTTGTTCTTGGAGGAATGCAATTGCGTCGGCTTGTTCGGCAGTGTTGGGGGCGCGAGTGAATGCGTCGAGGTATAGCCGCTCGATGCGCTGTTCGGGTGAAAGTTCCGGTTGTTCCTTTAGTGCTCGTTCGGCCCAGCGTTTTGACATGTCGAGCACGAACGGGTCGTTCAGCAAAATCAATGCTTGAGCCGGGACGTTGGAGACGTTACGGCGACCGATCGCGTTAAACGGGATCGGCGTGTCGAAAGCGAGCATCATCGGTGATAAGAAGTTGCGATTGATTGAAATGTAAATGCTGCGCCGGCCGTCACCATCAAGCGGGCCGCTGTTGCCAGGACGGCCTCGCCCTTGCATGAATGACGTCAGATGAATGGGAACTGGCGGCCCCAGCGTCTTGCGGTCCAAACGGCCTGCGATGAGCAACATCGAATCGCGAATCGCTTCCCCTTCGAGCCGAAGAATCGGCGCTCGGTGCAACCAAAGATTCTGCGGATCAATTTCTCCGGCGTTCGTAGTCCCCCCGCTCGCCATTTGCCAGATGTTTGTTAACACAATCCGACGAATTAGCCGCTTGAGCGACCATCCGTCCGCGACGAAGGTTTCTGCCAGATGATCGAGTAGCTCTGGATGAGTCGGCTCTTTGCCAAGCACTCCGAAGTTATCGACCGATTCGACAATCCCTCGACCAAACAGGTGATGCCAGACGCGATTCACGGCGACTCGCGGAACGAACGGATTGATCTTTGAATCGACCATCCGCATCGCCAGTTGCAATCGTCCGCTGCCGTTAGGCTCATGGATCGGCTCAGTCGCGAGTCCGCCGAGCGCTTCAAGATCACGTCGCGCCGTGACTGGTCCCAGGTTTTTGTGGTTGCCTCGAATGAAGACGTTTTCATCAACAGCGCTTCCATCACAGATTGCGATGGATCGCAAGGGATCGGGAATATCAACTGGCTTGCTTTCGATCTGCTCGTCAGACGCGATAAGGCTCGACAGAGTCGCAGACTGAGTTCCAAGCGTTTTCGCCAGATCATCAACTGAGCGAACCGCAGAATCAGCGAGCAGCTTGGCATGATTCGAATACGGAGCGGCGATCGGTTCCGGTCCGCCACTCGTAAACCGAATTTCTTCGCAGGCAATCCAACCATCTCCATCGTCGATCAATTCAATGTAGGCTCGACGGCCAAGATGGTTTTGCAGATCACTCGCTTCTCGATGCCAAACCCACTTGCCGTCGGTGTTGACGTCGAACGTTGTCCCGCCAAACAGCAGGCCGCTGAAGTCCATCATCTGATAGCCGTCAATCACCAATCGAATGCGCGCGTTCTTGCCGGCGACTCGATAGAGAATCTGCGGCTGAGTGATCGTGAATGTCGGCGACCGCAACACGCCTCGCAGTCGCGGATGAAGTTTACCGCTGTGCGCGATTCCGTTGGGCTCTGGCTGATCGCCAAAGGCCCAGCCTGTCGCGAACCAAATCTGATTCGGATTTGAGTTCGGATTTGAATTCTGAGCATCGGAATCTGACTTCTCGACTCGCCCGTGCTGGAGATCCTTAAACTTTACGGACGCGAAATCTGCAAACAGTTCAGACTTCGTCGCCGTCTCGTCAGCCCGCTTTTGTTCCGCAGTAGCTCGCTCGGCGAGTTGTTGCTTTCTCGCAGCAAACTTTGCTTCATTTGCCGCAGCGTTCTCTTCCGTTGGAAGCTGAGCGAACTCATGCCACAACCAAAGTGGGTGAGCGGGTGACTTCACAACGTCGGACTGAAGCAGGCCAACCCAACGGAAGAGTGAGCTCAAATCCAAATTTCGTTCGCGAGCAACAATCTCAGCCGGTCGTCGGCTGCTCAATCCTTTTCCGTTTGTGAACACGATCTGGTCGAGATTGATGTGTCCCCAACCACCTTGATGAAGATCAACAACTTCCAGCACCGCTTCTTTTCCAAGCCACGACGATACGTCCCAAACGGCTGGCTCAAGTCGTTCATCGTTCTTGCCTGTTGCTGTTTGCACGACCTGACCACCGATCTTCAGATTGAAGCAGGTTTGGCCAGCGTGATTGCCACCACCAATGAGAAAGCGGATTGCTGAATGGCGAATGACAAATGGATTTGAAGTGAGCTTGCCGGTGTTCCCGTCGCTGCCGAGATACGAATTCAGCAGGCGCTGTCCCTCGAACCCAGCCACAGGCATTTGATTCTTCGCTGCCCCTGCTTCCGTTCGTTCAAACGCGGAACCCTCTGCAATCCACTTGTTCGAAAACTTCTCGGCTTCAAAATCGTCAAAGACTTCGTCCGCCACAGCCGGATCATTGGCTCGATCGCCGGGCTTCGGAGTTCCGTAGAGGACTTCACGAGCGGCGAGCAAATAGGCCGAAACATTTTCGTCGGGCGTGGCGACTGATTCACGACGACGCTTCTTCAGTTGCGACACCGCAGCATCAATCTTCCCACCGGGATCGAGATAGGCGGTCTGACGACGCGAACTCTGCAAGAAGCCTGCGAGCGAGTAATAGTCGCGCGTCGTGATCGCATCGAACTTGTGGTCGTGACATCGAGCGCACGCCACAGTCATTGCCATAAACGTCTTCGAGAACACGTCCAATTGATTGTCGATCCGAGCCGCCTGCTCCCCTTTCACATCCACCGGCGCGTGCTTGTCTTCGCCGAGGAACCAGAAGCCAGTCCCTATGATCGATTCGTTGTACCTGTCGTTGGGATGGAAACGAGCGACGGGAAGTGACGATGCCTTTTGTGATTTGTCGTTCTCTGCCCTTCGTCCTCCGTCCTCCGCCTTCAACAAATCCCCCGCGACATGCTCAACAACAAACCGGTCATATGGCACATCAGCGTTGAGCGCGCGAATGACGTAGTCTCGATATTGATGTGCGTGATGCAGCGGGTAATCGAATTCATGCCCGAGCGTTTCAGCGTAGCGGACCAGGTCAAGCCAATGCCGAGCCCAGCGCTCTCCGAAATGTGGTGACTCCAGAAGTCGATCAACGACGCGCGCGAGTGCATCGCGAGTCGGCGACTTGTCCGCCACGAACTCGTCCGTTTCTGCTGGCGTTGGCGGAAGACCGATGAGTGCAAAATAAACGCGACGCAATAACGTGCGGCGATCTGCTGGAGAAGCGTGCGGCAGTGAGTGTTGCTCGAGCTTCGCCAGGATGAACTGGTCGATCGCGTCAGAACTGGCGAAGGCCGCGGTGTTCGACTTTGGATCAACTGGGAATGGCTGACTGACCTTCGGCAAGTCGTGATGTTTGATCGGTTGCCAAGCCCAATGTTTCCCCTTGCGCTCCTCGATCGGAAACGATTCGATTTTGTGATCAGTCTTCGGATCGTCTTTGCCAACCGTCCAGGGAGCCCCGCGCTTCACCCACTCGGTCAGAATCGCCACTTCGCCGTCCGGCATTCGCGACTTCGGTGGCATTTCAAAGTCGACGTAATTGATCGCCTTCACGAGCAAACTTTCGCTCGGCTTCCCAGGGACAATCACTGGACCAGAATCGCCGCCACGCAACATCGCCGCGCGCGACGCGAGACTCAGTCCACCCTTCAAAACTTTCGTTTCAGGACCATGACACTCAAAGCACCGAGCCTCCAACAACGGCTTCACTTTCGTCGTGAAGAACTCGACAGACGCCGCATCAAACGCCGCCGACTCTTGCGAGTCTGCCCGCTCTCGCGGCCAAGCAATGACTGTCGCGAGGCACACACCAACCAACAGCAACAAACGACGCGACGACGAGGCGATCATTCACGTGACTCCTGTTGAATTGCTTTCGGACTCAACCAATGCGCGATTCCGAATGAGACGCCGCAGATAAGTAACGACAAACACAAACCAATAGATTTGAAAAAGGTTTGCGAGTGTCAACTTCATCACGACAGTGTCCGGCAGCTCTTTCCCAAAACCTTGCTTCGAGACCGTGTCATTATCAAGCGCCTGTATTTCAGGCGGCAAATC
>CAIJTL010000313.1 GCA_903823545.1 uncultured Planctomycetaceae bacterium | reverse complement strand
CGTTCGCCAGATGGTGAGGCAGACACAGTGTTGAAAGCATTCCGAATTCCGCGCATCACATTGCCTCGCGGTCATCGCGTGAGAATTCACTCTCTGTAACCCCACCGTGTTTGCATGGGGATTAGTTCTGCGCCCAGTTCGTCACATCGTCTGCTGTGTCATCTTGCTTATCGGGGCCACTCGACCAGATCGCTGGTTTGCCGCTGGGGTTAGTTCGGTTTCCGGTCGCCGGGTATTCGTAACGCAGCGGGTTCTTCCAAGCATCGAGCGGAATTTTTTCCAGATAACTCGCTCGCTGTTTGCCGGTTTGTTGGTCGGTCTCTGGGCTCATCAACTGTTGAAACACGGTCTCGGCATTTCCTTCAGGAAACTGACCATCGTGCTCCGACGCATAAAGCTTCACGGCACCTTCTAAGCCAGAGATGCTCGTTCGAGTTGCTTTGACATAAGCTTCTTGCTGACGTCCGAGCAGGTTGGGAACAACCATCGCCGCGATCACACCCAAGATCGCCAGCACGAGCAAAACTTCGAGCAGGGTGAAACCGGATCGGCGAACATTTCGTCGGGACTGAGAGTGTGGGCGGGAGGTCTTCATCACAGCTTGATCCTTCGATCGGCGGGAGGTCGCATGAGCGACAAACGGCAGAGGTCTTTGTGGTTGGTCCGCAACGAAAATCAATCTCGCCTCGGAAACGTCACGAACGAGCGTATTCAATCAAGAAGCACATGAAAATCCCATGAAACATCGGGACTTTCAAAGTTGCTCGCCACAAATCGTGCCAGTCGGAAGATGCCGATTATGCGGAACGCAAGCCGCTTCGCAATTCTCAAACAGACGGCTTGGGTTTCATTCCCTGCTCCATCTCTTTGAGTTGCTTCTTGATGACCTCGTCGGACGGGAACGAGCCTAAAGCTTGTTGTTTCCGGAAATCGGACTCGAAGCCAAGCAATTTTGGTTCGAGCTTCATTCGTTCTTCCGGATCAAGCCGGTCAACGAACAGAATGCCGTCGAGATGGTCGATCTCGTGTTGCACCACGCGCGCGGGAAGATCATCCAGTTCCATCTCGAAGCCTTCGCCGTTTAGGTCGTACGCTTCGAGGATGACTTCCTCAGAGCGATCAACGTTGGCGTACAAGCCGGGCAGACTGAGGCAGCCTTCTTCGCCGCTCTCGCTTCCTTTTCGTTTTCGAATCCGAGGGTTGAGGAACACAATCTCCTCATCGATTTCCGCAGGGTCCGCTGTCACGTTGACCACAAACAGTCGGTAAGGCAAAGCGACTTGATTGGCCGCCAAACCGATTCCCTTCGCCGCATACATGAGCTCAAACATTTCGCGAACGATGTTTCGCAGATCGTCATTGATGGCTTGCACTGGTTTGGATTTCCAACGCAAGACAGGGTGGCCGTACTGGACGATTTGCATGAGAGAACTCGGCGGGCGGTGTGTTCAATAGCGATGACTGAAAACGGTCGGCGATTATAGCCGTGGTGCTTCGCCGGTCGAGCAGCCGATCAGAATCAAAATTTTCGTCCGCAATCGAGCGACAAGTTCTTCGCCTCGCGGTGATTCCCTTTGGCTCTCGGCAAAAAGAAAACACCCTGGTCCATCCAAGATTGGACCAAGGTGTTTGGTGCAAAGACGAGTTGCTCCGTCAGCAGGCTCAAATACTTAACGAATTATGAACAACCTAAACTCGCTCCGCAGTTATGGCAGAGATAGCAATTGCCGTTGCGGACAGTGATTGCTCCGCAACTATCGCAGGCTGGAGCATCGCTTTGGAAGCGAGCGAATTGCAGGTTTCGAACTCCCGGGTTGTCCCCAGCTTCTGGCAGGACGTTGAGGCCAGAATTCGCGGCAGTAGAAGTCGAGCCGACTCCGTTGACGTGCGTCTCGATCAACGAAGTCAGCTCTTTAGTGACAGTGTCGGCAGTTGCTCCAGCGACGGCGGTCGCCTGCTGGCCATTGCCGTTGCTATGACCATTGTTGCCGTTGAATCTCGGACTATTCGCTTCGCGGAAACCTGGAATGAACTCCATACCCAACCAGCGGAAGATGTAGTCAACAACCGACTTCGCGTGCGGAATATCTGGATTCTTCGTCCAGCCACTCGGCTCGAATCGACTGTGCGAGAACTTGTCGACAAAGACTTGCACCGGCACTCCGTATTGCAGCCCCATCGACGTTAGTGTCCCGATGACGTCCATCAGGCCGCCGATCGTCGATCCTTCTTTCGCCATCGTGATGAAGAGCTCGCCCGGCGTGTTGTCCTCAAATAGTCCCACCGTGATGTAGCCGTCATGGTTTCCGACGCTGAACTTGTGAGTGATCGAGTGCCGCGTAGAAGGCAAGCGACGACGAATCGGACGTCCCGGAGAAGCCTCGGCGGCCTCGGCCGCTTTTTTCTTGTCACCTTCCTTCGACGTGTTCAACGGCTGCGATTGCTTCGAGCCATCGCGATAAATCGCAAGAGCCTTCAAGCCGAGTCGCCAACCTTCGATGTAGGCGCTCTCGATGTCCTCGACCGTTGAGTCAGCCGGCATGTTGACGGTTTTCGAGATTGCTCCGCTGAGGAACGGTTGGGCGGCAGCCATCATCTTGATGTGCGCCTTCCAACTGATCGATCGCGTTCCCTTGGCTGCCTTGAATGCACAGTCGAAAACCGGCAGATCTTCGTTCCGCATGTTCGGCGCGCCTTCGATCGTGTCGTTCTTCTCGATGTAGTCGAGAATCCCTTCGATCTGTGGCTGATCGTAGCCGAGCGACTTCAACGCATTCGGCACAGTACGGTTGATGATCTTCATCATGCCGCCGCCCGCGAGTTGCTTGTACTTGATCAGAGCGATGTCCGGTTCAATACCGGTCGTATCGCAGTCCATCATGAAGGCGATCGTGCCGGTCGGAGCGAGCACAGTCGCTTGAGCGTTTCGATACCCGTACTTGCGCCCCGACTCGAGGCACTCATCCCACACCTGTTGAGCTGCCTCTCGCAAGTAATCAGGACAGCACGGGTCGATGCGGTAGGTTGCCTCGCGGTGCATCTGCATGACGCGGAGCATCGGTTGCTCGTTCTCGGCGTAACCGGCGAACGGCCCCATGCTGCTAGCGATGCGGCTGCTGGTGAGAAACGCCTGACCATTGAGCAGGGCGGTGATCGCACCGGCAACGCCGCGACCGTTATCGCTGTCGTAAGGAATGCCCCACGACATCAACAAGCTGCCGAGGTTCGCATAGCCCAGTCCGAGCGGCCGGAACAGGTGGCTGTTTTCGGCGATCGCCGGAGTCGGATAGCTGGCGTGATCGACCAGGATTTCTTGAGCCGTGATGAAGATCGCGCACGCTCGACGGAACCCGTCGATGCTGAACTTACCATCGTCGCGGACAAACTTTCGGAGATTAATACTCGCCAGGTTGCACGCAGTATCGTCGAGGAACATGTACTCTGAGCATGGATTACTTGCGTTAATTCGGCCAGAGTTCGAGCAGGTGTGCCAGCGATTGATCGTCGTGTCATATTGCACGCCAGGATCGCCGCAGTACCACGTTCCTTTGGCCATTTCATTCAGCATGGAACGAGCGTCATACTCCGGTCCAAACTTAGATTGATCAGTGACCCACTTCGTCTTCCACTTCTTACCGTCAATGACGGCCTGCATGAATTCGTCGCTGAGTCGCACTGACAAGTTCGCATTTTGGAACATGATCGAACTGTACGCTTCACCGTTGAAGTTCGATTCGTACTCTCCGCTGTCGATCAGCAATCGAGCTTTTTTCTCTTCCCTCGACTTGCATTGAATGAACTCCATTACGTCCGGATGCCAGTCCTTGATACTTTGCATCTTCGCGGCTCGGCGAGTCTTTCCGCCCGACTTCACCACCGCCGCAATTTGATCATAGACTCGCATGAACGAGAGCGGCCCGGAAGGAACTCCGCCGCCAGACAGCTTTTCCTTGGAACTGCGAATTGTTGAAAGATCGGTACCGGTTCCTGAGCCAAACTTGAACAACATCGCCTCGCTGCGAGCGAGGCGCATGATGTCTTCCATGTTGTCTTCAACGGACTGAATGAAGCAGGCCGAACCTTGTGGGTACTCATAGGGTGTGTCTGGTCGGCGGATGGACTTGGTTTCAACATCCCACCGATAGTTTCCTTGAGACCCTTTGACGCCGTATTGGTGATACAGGCCGACATTGAACCACACCGGAGAATTGAAGCAACCGTGTTGATGGAGGCAGAGCCACGCGAGTTCGCGATAGAAAGTTTCGCCATCAGCGGGTGTTGCGAAGTAACCGTCTTTGATGCCCCAATCAGTGATCGTGCGAGCGACGCGATGAATTACCTGTCGAATGCTCGTTTCCCGCTCGGCAGTACCTGGCTCGCCGTAAAAATACTTGCTGACGACGACATTCGTCGCGAGTGGGCTCCAGTCCTTCGGGACTTCGCAGTTAGTCTGCTCAAATAAAATCTTGCCGTTCTCGTCCTTAATGTGAGCCGTTCGATAGTCCCACTCAACGGTGGAAAACGGATCGACATTAGCCGGGCAGAAATGCGGTGCAACTTTCATCGGAGCCGTCTGTGGAGTGAAGTGGGGGCGAGTCCCCGACCCGTTGTGCGCCGTATCTCGCGATTGGCCATTGCCATTGTGAGCACGGTTGGCCGAGGCAGACAAATAGTCAGAATCCAAGAGAGCGTTGGCGTTGTGCATCTTGCACTCCTTTAGCCAAAAAAGAATGGGAAAGCCACGGGGCGTCGTGACCGGCTCTTACTGGCCTCGTGCCAAAGAGTTGCCGCGAAGTAGAGACTTAATTCGGCAAAGACAAAAGCGAACTGAAGCAAACTTACCACAATTAGTAGTGGGAGTTGGACAGGTCAGGCCCCACATCTAGTGATCTAGAACTGGGTGGTGAATATAAATTGGCGACTCAGAATGTCAAGCTGTTGGCGTCTCTCAGAAGGCCAATACGAGCGACGACGTGGTCGTAACCAGTCGTTTCAATGCCGACTTAGCGAGTTCGGGAAAACTAAAAAATCGTGAAGATGCTATTCATCTCAAACGCACAATCGCACAGTGTTTGGATGAGTCTTTCGGAATCTGGATTGCGGCATCTGATCTCACCAAAGACGCTGTTTTTGACACGAAACGGAAGAGAAAATGCCCTTAAGCAGTCGCGAAAAGAATGTTTGAAATCTTGAATTCGGGAGACGAGCTTGCAGGCTTGGCTAGTCATTTTCAAATCATTGCTGCGCAACAATAAAAAAACCCGGCACAAAGCCGGGTTAAAATCAAACCGATACCACACGAAATCGAACTAGGCAGAAGCCGTCTCGACCACCTGAAGTCCAGGGACATTCACATTGGTGATTTTGACCTGAGTGTAGCCCTGACGATGTCCAGTGTGTCGGCGATAGTTTTTACGACGACGCATCTTTTGGATTTCGAGCTTCGGCCCCTTAACGATCGGCTCCACAACTTCGGCAGCAACTGATGCACCCGCGATCGTGGGTTGCCCAATCAGGCTAGAACCGCCACCGTTGGCCAAAAGAACGCGATCAAAAGTAACCGGATCGCCAACCTTGGCTGAGTCGATGAAGTCGATCAGCAACGTGTCGCCGTTGGAAACTCGATATTGATGGCTGCCAGATTCAATGTAAGCAAACATGATTCACTTCTCGTAAAGCTTGTCCGTTGGAAGGACAGGCTTGTCCATCCCACGGCGACGGAGGTTGATCCGTCCTAACAAATGAGCCCCGACTCTTGCAACAGGGTCAGGGAGTATAGTCCGAGCCTATTTTGATTTCGAGTCAACTCCTACGGGAATCTTCGTGAGCAGACCACCCTCATCGGTGGTGTCGCAATCAAGGTGATTTGGGCTGACGTCCGTCCGAGCATTGATGTTGATACTTAGTCCGATTGAGTCTTCGAGGTGATTGATCTCTCGACGGCGCCTGTTGTTAAGGTAATGCGCGACTCGCTCGTGAACCTCGATTCCGATCTTTTTGACGCCAGCACGCTGTGACACAGTGACCAAAACTCGCATGACATCGATCGCCACGCTTTCGGCGGTTTTTACGAGACCGACACCGGCACAGCACGGACAATTCTCGAAAACAGTTCGGCGAAGTGACGGTCGGATGCGCTGGCGAGTCATCTCGATTAGCCCAAAAGGGCTGATTCGAAGAACTTTTGTGCGAGCACGATCTCTTTTCATCTGGTCGCGGAAAAAGCGTTCAACTCCACGTCGATGTTTTTCGTCTCGCATGTCGATGAAATCATTGACGATGACTCCACCAAGGTCCCGCAGTCGAATTTGCCGACAGATCTCTTCGGCCGCACGCAAATTCATCTGATAAGCGTTTTCCTCGGCGTTATCTTCGTTTCGGAAATTGCCGCTGTTGACGTCGATCGCGACAAGAGCTTCGGTCTGATCGATGACGATGGACCCGCCTCCTTTGAGTGGCACGTGCCGTTCGTGGATGCGGGCGATGTTGTCTTCGATCTTGTAATGATGAAAGATCGAATCCTTGCCTTCATAAAGTTTGACACGGTCAGTGAAGTGAGGCGAAACAACGTTCATGAACTCACGGGCGCGCTCGAACGTTTTCGGTTCATCAATCCAAACAGACTCAATGTCGTTCGTATAGATATCGCGAATCGTTCGAATGATGAGGTCGCTGTCTTCATAAATCCCGATAGGTGACGGGTACTTCTTGATCCGTCCGACGATCACTTTCCAAAGCCGCAACAAATAGTGCATGTCGCGCTGAAGGTCCTCTTTATCCCTTTCGACGCCAGCAGTGCGGATAATGAATCCCAAGCCCGGGGGCGGTTGCAACCCTTGCAAAAGCCGTCGCAGCCGTCGGCGACTGTCGTCATCGGTGATTTTGCGGCTGACTCCCACACGTTGTAGGCCGGGCATCAACACAAGATAGCGGCCAGGAATGCTGATGTAAGTCGAGAGTGTTGGCCCCTTGGTGCCGATTCCCTCTTTGATGACTTGCACAAGGACTTCACTGCCGCGCTTGAAGATGTTCTGGATCGGCGGCTTGTTTCGAACGCTTCTTTCGTTGAAGCCGCTTCGAGGACGCTCTTCCTCAGCTTGTAAATGCTTGTAGTATTGATATTCGACATCGCTGACGTGCAGAAAACCATTGCGTCCGACACCAAAGTCAACGAAAGCCGCTTG
>CAIJTL010000312.1 GCA_903823545.1 uncultured Planctomycetaceae bacterium | reverse complement strand
AGCCTAGGCGTCAAACGGGGTCTAGACATGATTTTGTTTTTTGTCCCAAAGGGATATCAGCCAGTAGCCCAATGTCGAATCCTGCTGGTCATAATGATCTGGCTCATCCCGTTGGATCTCTCCGCGGACGATCCGCTCAAAGCAGTGAAGGCCGCACTCGATCTCGATGCGCGGCGGGCGTTCGGGTATCTCGAAGAGGTCTGCAAGCTGGGACCGCGGCCGAGTGCTTCGGAGGGGATGGCTCAGCAGCAGGAGTTGATCGTTGAGCACTTCACGAAGCTGAAGGCGAAAGTGTCGTTTCAGGATTTCGACACGCCGCATCCGAAAAAAGGGACGCCGGTACGGATGCGGAATTTGATTGTGTCGTGGCATCCGCAGGCGAAAGAACGAGTGCTGCTCTGTTGTCATTACGACACGCGACCGTTTCCTGACCGTGATACGTTTCGGCCGAAGGGGACTTTCATCGGAGCGAACGACGGGGCCAGCGGCGTGGCGTTGTTCATGGAGATGGGGCACTCGCTTCCGAAGCTCGATCCGACCTACGGCGTCGATATGGTTTTCTTTGACGGTGAAGAGTTCATCTTTGAGCGAGACGGCGGGAAATATTTTCTCGGCTCGGAATACTTCGCTCAGCAATATCGCAGCAAACCTCCGGCCCATCGTTATATCTGCGGAGTACTCGTCGACATGATTGGCGACAAGAGCCTCACGATCTATCAAGAACAAAACAGCCTGCGATTTGCTCCGCAGTTGACTCGGTCGATTTGGGAAACCGCTCGAACGCTCGGCGTCAAAGAGTTCGTGGCCAAGCCCAAGTTCGAGATCAATGACGATCACATTGCACTCAACGAAATCGCCAAGATTCCGACGACTGACCTGATCGACTTCGATTACCCCGCTTGGCATACGACAAAGGACAAACCGTCAGAATGCTCAGGCACGAGCTTGGTGAAAGTCGCTCGCGTGTTGCTCACGTGGTTGGAGCAGGTGCCAATGGACGTCGGTCGATAGCGAGCCGACATCCCCTGCCCCACTGAGATTGCCTTAGTGGCTCGCAGGCTTTTGCACTACGGCGTTCATGGCTTCAAATGAAACATGTCGTCGTGCGAAGGCCCAAATCCACCGAGGCGAACTCGGAGGGATTGATGACCTGCGCTTGTCCGAGGGCTAATTGCCGAACGTGAAGCCCACAACGCGGCTGACGGTGGCAATGCAGACGATCGCTTGCAGGATCAGCAATGCGGCCCAGCCTTTGGACGGTGAGCCAGCATATTCGGGCAGCGTTTGGCCGGGGCCGATGACGATCTTTGCGGTGACTTGTTGTTCGCGACCGGCGACCCACAGCAGCCACGGCATCAAGAAAATCCACAGACGTGCGACCTCGCCGCTGTTTTTTCCGGAGAGCCACAAGACTAACAGCGTGATCAAGCACCACAATCGAAAACTCGCCAGCGAGCGGCCTGATTTCAAACAGCCGTGAGTACAACTCAACCACGTCGAAACGGCCATCACGAAAATTGGAGCACCGATGGCAAACGCTAGCTCGATCGGATTGACCAGCATCCAAGCGGTCGCCGAACGCGGGTACTTGTCGTAGAACGCCGCGTGATTGCGGAAGTT
>CAIJTL010000311.1 GCA_903823545.1 uncultured Planctomycetaceae bacterium | reverse complement strand
CCCCTGTCTTGGTGTTGGCTTAATTTCATCAGGTCTTTGCAATAAGCCAAAACACGACACCATTGTGACCAACGAGCAAAGCACTACCCTCCCGCATGCACCTCTTTGCCGACGAGCAGCATCGAGCCCATCGCGCTGCCGAGCACGAGCGTGTAGAACAAACCGGGAATGATGAAGAACCACAAGCGAGCGTCCCAGAGTGGCGTGTCCATCACGGTACGGACTCCGCGATAGCTGACGTAGGTCGCATAAAACGTCGCGAGCACTAACGTGCCAAACACGATGATTTGACCGATTCCATCCAGCCCATGCGGAAACCGTTGCTTGTCGTCGAGTGTGTTTCCCAACAGGTAGCACGGCTTGCCGTTAAAGCAAGCCGTGTGCACAGCACACGAAACTTGAGTGTGACGTTGTTTCCAAAGGCCAGCTTCAGTTTTGCTCGATGTCAACTGCCTGTTTCTTGTACTTTTGGCACCCAGCTTTTGCATGCAAAGCTGGGCCACCCGCTGCAACCGAATCCGCCACTGACGCGGCAATTCATCTGGGTACGGGGTGCGAGCGCCGATGGTCATCATGTCCCTCCTAGACCAGTGCAAAATTGCGACATCGCGATGGTCGGCGCAATTCCATTTTAAGTCTGACCACATCGCAAGCGAGTCGGGAGTTCGCGGAGTCAGAAACGCTTGATGCTTCTCAACACAAACATTGTTTCGACGGACTCAACAACGTTCACTGAATTTCACGTAAGCCACTCGCTCATCGAACGGCGCGAACCCAAGTGATTGATACAACAAAACTGCTGGACGATTACGAACATCCGCAACAATCACCACCCGATCAACGTGAGCGTCGTGAGCAGCTTTGATCACGTCCGTTAGCATTTTTCGAGCAACTCCGCACCGTCGTGCAGATTCAACGACGCCGAGGTAAATCACCTCCCATGTTCGCTGCTCCGGACGGTCAACAACCAAGATCACTCCGACATCACGGTGTTCGTCGCAATAGACTCGCCAGAGATCGCGAACGACTGGGCCTGATTCCGCGTAGACATTCAGAGCCTGGCTCGCCGTTCGAATGCCGTTCAACTCGGGACAATCGAGTGAGCCTCGATAAGTCTGCTCAACCACCTCCGCAAATCGGAGTCGGTTTCGTGACTGCCGGTGAATGATGTGCGTCAGTCGCGTTCCTACATCGTTTGCAAGGCGATATTTGCGACTCTGGTTGCCGACCGTGGAATACTCAAAGAAAATCAGATCTGTCAGTCGACGGAATCCATTGCGGGACAGCGCCAACTGCTCACGAGTTTGGTTCAACACCAACAGCGATTGAGCAATCCTCGCCTTTAATTCGCCGAGACGCAGAACGGCAGCTTGTAGCAAGACGTCTTCAATCGCCTCATTCGTGATAGCAGGCTGCGACTTTGTGTGCCATGAGATAACTTCAGCGGACTTTGCGGACACGACTGGTGGCCATAGAAACGCAACTCCGTGAGGCTGCATCCGCAGTAACAAAGCTCCAACGGGCTTCTCTTGGAGTTCCGCGAGCAGTAGTCCACGGAGGTCTAATTCGCCCTCTTCCGCCTCTCGAATACTCTCTGCGACGCGAACCGCTCGATCCTCCGGTAACACTCCCTCGTACAAAATATTGAGGGCCGCACCCTGACGTGATCCCGTTGCTGGAACAGCTCGCAACATGAAAACAGCCTAACAACTCAAGCGAAGCGAAGTGCGTCTTTCGCACCGATATAAAGCAAAACAGGCACCGGTGGAAACCCACCGGTGCCTATCGTTGGCAAAACACTGCCGAGCGCACTTCGCAGAAAAACATTAGCCCTTACGAATCAAGCCCATCACCATCCCCAGGATGTTGATGTTCGTCGTGTGAATGGCCTTCTTCGGTGCTGATACTGATTCCAAGCGAATACGATTACCGTCTTGGAAGAATCGCTTGTGAACCGTTTCTTTGCCGTCGATCGTCCCAATGATTCGATCGCCGTCACGGTAGAACTGCTGCTGGCGGCAAACGATGTAATCACCCTTGGCGATGCCGTCGTCAGCCAACGAATCGTCGGCCGCGCGGAAGCAGAAGTGGTCGCCAGAGCCGAGAATGTCGATGAAGTCGATCTGCTCGGAATCCTTGTTCTCCTTCAGCTTGCCACCTTGTGAGAACTGGCCTTTGTATTCCAGTGCCGTCTTCCGTTGTGGTTTGTCGCACAACTGAATGGCTCGCGACAAGTTTGCCTCGCGTGAAATCAAGCCCTTCTTTTCGAGGGCCTTGAGATGGCACATCACTCCGTTTGGCGACTTGATGCCAAACTCGTTGCCGATCTCGCGAACCGTTGGACCGTAGCCACGATTCATGATGTTTTCTTTGACGTACTCATAGATCTCACGTTGCCGTGGGGTCAGGATCGCCGTCTTACTGCTGTAACTTGCTGCTGCCATAAATGTCACCCTCAAACCTAGGCGTTTCGATGTTTTTAGACTCGATTTTGACCGCTGCTACGTATCGAAACGCACTACTTACGAGCAGGTCGGCAATAACAACTCCAATTACGTCAACCAATAGAACTACTGATATACGGGCGTCGCAAGGGATACGCACCTACGTTTTTTAAAATTTCGGTACTTCGCGTTCCGAGATTCCCGACAGTGAAAGTGAGATGAATTCTCTCAGTAGACTTTTTACGTCGATGGCGGAGTGAGATTTGGCCACGTGACACCAACGGATTCTCAAGTTGTCGTGATTGTGTCAACCAGACCTGAGGTATCGGTGACTCACTCCAGAAAAACCTAGTTTTCGCCCATCCACGGCTTCATCCGAGCAAGCCAGATCGGGCCAAGAATTTCGAGTGCATGCATTGAGATGCATAGTACGGATCGCGTAGTGCCACACAGGTACGATAGAGCGTGAAGCGAGCGGATCAAACAACGTTTGTTTTTGATGCAAACTCACTATCCAGAATTCAGCGCAGACGTGAGAAAAACAAAAAGGCCGGGATCACTCCCGGCCTTTGGTATCATATCATTGAGATCGGCTGACGCCGACAATTTGTTTAGCGGTAACCACCGCGACCGCCTCCACCGCCTCCACCGCCTCCACCGTATCCACCGCGTCCACCACCTCCGCCTCCACCACCGGGACGAGGAGCTCGTTCTTGCGCCTCGTTGACCTTGATTGTCCGGCCATCGAGTTGAGCGCCGTCCATTTCCTGCATGGCAGCTTGGCAGTGATCGTCATTAGCGAAGCTCACAAAGCCGAAACCTCGTGAACGACCGGTTTCACGGTCCATAATCACCTTCGCTTCGGACACTTCACCGAACCGCTCGAACGCCTGATGGAGTCCGTCGTCCGTCGTCGCCCAAGCCAACCCACCGACGAATAGTTTCTTAGCCATTCCCAAACTTCCTCAAACTGGCACCGCTTTCCAGACAGTGCAACTTCTACACCCAGGCTTTGCAGGAATTCACTCAAACACCCACTCGACCCAGACAGGACACCCCGACAGCGTCCATCCGAGGCGGCACCATATCTTCAGTGTCGGAAACCCGCAATGCCGAGTTCCGATAGTTCCTATTGACGCAAGTCGGCAAATCGACACCCCCTTCAAGTGACAATGACTTTTTCATGCTACGGGATTTCACCCAGTAGAGCCCAACGTCACAATGGGACGACTTTCGTTGATCAGCACATCGTGCGAAATCGGGCCAGTCGGAGGAATTAGCCGTGCGTATCTATGTTGGATTTCTTCAAGCTTTCATCGGCATGGTTTTGATGTTTTTTGTGACGAGCACATTGCCAGCAATTG
>CAIJTL010000310.1 GCA_903823545.1 uncultured Planctomycetaceae bacterium | reverse complement strand
AGATCGAGAATCTCCAGGCGCAGCGCGAACGCCGACCGATCGACGGGAATTGTCGACCGACCGTAGCGGCAATCTGGATCCTCCAGAATCACGCGACACGATTCGTCCCTGAATACGTAGCCGTCACGCTCCGCGTAACGAGCCGAGTGTTGATCGAGGTGCCGAATCGACTTCGAAGTCTTGTGAAGCGACCGGCTCATCGCGCTGAGCGTGATGGCGACGTAGAGTCACAAGGCGTCGACGACGCAGGACGACGATCATTGGCTTTGCCGCTGATATCGGTCCTGCCGACAAAACCAAATCATCCCGTTCCGAACGGTTCTGACGCCCGATGAAGGAATTGAGATGTCTCGGTCTGATCGCGGGAAGAACAAAATTCAGGTGACTTTGGGTGTCCGGGGCGAATAGGTTGAGGTTGCCATTTGCCTTCTAGGATTTTCGGGCCAAAAAGGATTTTCACTCATGTGGTTCCCCTTCATGCGCCGCCGAACTCGCCGATCACGTCGCGCGAACGGTCAGGCTGAAATTCTTGAGCCACGGAAATTGCTCACGCTCACTCAACTGTCGTCGACAGAGGTCGAAACTCTCTTGGATCGTGCGGCGGCTGTCTCCCGGAACAAAAATGGCAGCGAAGATGCCATCATTGCTGTGGTCGATCGCGGCGGACACATTCTGGGTGTGCGTGTTGAGCAAGCGGTGCTGGACGGTATCGACGCAGTCACGAACGGCGGGAACGGTGACAACACGATCAACGTCGGGACCGTTGAAGAAGAGACGCTGATCTACGCCATCGACGGTGCCGTTGCGAAAGCACGCACCGCCGCCTTCTTCGCAAACGGCAACTCGATTGATAGCACCGCTGGACCGCTGACCTCTCGAACCGTGCGTTACATCAGCCAGTCCACGATCACGCAACGCGAAGTGCAGTCGAATCCGAACTCGCTCGATCCGACAGTGCGTGGTCCAGGGTTTGTCGCACCGATTGGAATCGGCGGACACTTCCCGCCTGCAGTTGCCTTTACTCCGCAAGTCGATTTGTTCGGGATCGAACACACGAATCGCGACAGCATCGTGCATGCTGGCCTGAACTCGATTCACGAAACAACGGATCCGAAAGTTGTCACAGATCCAACGAACGCAGTGATCGGCGGCGACGATATTCTTCTGCCCGGTCGCTTCAACACGACCTACATTGCAGGACAAGAAATTGATGCGCCGGAGAGCTACGGCTTTGTTTCGGGCCGCATGGTCAACGCTCAGTCGCGTGGGATTGCGACGTTGCCTGGGGGTATTCCGTTGTATGACGGAGCGGACCTCGTCGGTGGCATCGGCGTCTTCTTTCCGGGCACGGTTGATCCCGACGGCGCTGGACCAGGCCGCATTGGCGACGCGACATTCGAGCAAGGTTTTGTGGCGGGGAAGAAACAGACAGAAGCTCAGCGGACGAACGCCCCAAAAGTCTTGGAAGCGGAATGGATCGCCTTCGCTGCCGCTGGCGGCAGCGCAAACGCAGGAGCAAGAGTTGGAGCAATCACCGACGCAAACGGCGTTGTCGTTCCAGCGGTTTCGCGTTTGAGTTATCCGTTCGGACGGATTGACCTCGTTGGTATCACTTTGCAATTGATTGGTCCGACCCCAGGCATCAACGGCGTGCGACAGCTTCAAGCGTTTGGCAAAAAGCTGTTGAAAGGTGATTCGCTCAACGGCGCGAACCAAGTGGTCAACACGCTGGGAGCAACTTCTCTCGCCGGAAAAGCGGTTCCTGATGGTTGGCTCGTCGCGCCAAAAACATCGGCAGATGGACTAATCACCGCAGCCGATGTCGAACAGATCATCAACCAGGGAATTGACTCGGCGAACAAAGTCCGCGCGGCAATTCGATTGAAAGCATCTGGCTCGACAGTCGCCAGCACGAAAACGAATCCCGGTCCGCGAACTCGGATGGTCTTTGCCGTAACGGACAAAGACGGCAACGTGCTGGGCCTCTATCGCATGAAGGACGCGACTGTCTTTTCGATCGATGTGGCGGTCGCGAAAGCTCGGAATACAGCTTACTACGCAGACCCATCGCAGCTTCAAAACATCGACCGAGTGGATGACAACCACGATGGCACTCCCGATGCCAGCGTCCCTGCGGGTGCCGCGTTCTCGAACCGAACCTTCCGATTCCTGGCCGAGCCTCGTTATCCGCAAGGTGTGGATAGTTCAAAGCCCGGAGCGTTTTCGATCCTCAATGATCCGGGATTCAAGAACAACCTCCTGAAGTCGTCGAACCCGAACGTCAATGTTGGTGCTGTCGAGAACGCTGGAGCCCCGAAGGCTTACACCGATTTTCAATCGGTGCTTGGGTTTGATGCATTCAATCCAGGGCGGAACTTTCGCAACCCGAACAACATCGCCAATCAAAACGGCATCGTGTTCTTCCCCGGTAGCGTTCCGCTCTACAACCAAGCGGGCACATTGATCGGCGGCTTTGGTGTCAGCGGTGACGGTGTTGATCAGGATGACGTCGTGACGTTCGCGGGAAGGACCGGCTTCGCGGCGCCACAGTCATTGCGAGCGGATCAGTTCTTCGTGCGTGGAGTTCGATTGCCTTATCAGAAATTCAACCGCAATCCGTTTGCGTAAGGATATCGCATGTTGCGTTTGATCCGTTCGGTTTGTCTGACGCTGCTTGTTATCAGCGTCTTGAATCTGTCGGCGTTGCATGGCGATGACGCAACCGCGACCTCACGCGACTGCGACGTCAGCCAGAACAACGCTCGCCACTGTTGGGCCGGTTGGCCGCAATGCGTCTCACGCTGGGCGCGGCCTTCGTCTAGTTGCCACGAATCGGGCTACTACGTGGGTGGCGGCGCGGTATTCGGCGGAGATGCTCGCTGCACTCACGAAGGAACGTTTGGCTGGGATTACAACGGTCGATTGTTCCAAAAGCAGATTTGGCTAGGCTGGCATCACGGAAGACGATCGCAAGGTGGCGTTGGTGCGTACCGCACCGATGGGCTTTAATACCGTCTGATGGAATGCGGCCCAGATATCGGCCGAGTTATTAGTCATCGATCAATTGGAGTGGCGATGCGTTCGACGAAGGTCTTGTTTTGGTTGGCTCAGGTTATTGGTGTGGCAGCGACAATTGGGTTGCTGTGGCAATCGGAGATTCCGCTGGGAGTGACAGGTGCCGGTGAATGGACTTGGAGTCGTATTGCCTATGACGCCACTGCGTTCAAAGAACTGTCGCTGGGTTGGGTGATTGCTGGCATCGCGACCGTGGTGTATTTGGCAATGTGTCTGTTTGCTGATCGCCGAGTCCTCGAAGCGGATCGCTGGGAGATGGCCGGCTGGCTCGCGGCGTTGATCCTTGTTGGAGCGGTCTGGCATGGCGTCGTTCAAGAATGCCCGCCCGATCCGTATCGACTGTCGAAGGCACCGTGGGTCGTGTGGTATCACAGCACTCAAGGCTATTACGCGGAAGCTCGGTTCGTCGCGAGCGACGATGCGGAATACCTTTCCAAATACGCCGCGCGCATGAAAGAAGGTGATGTGTACCACTTCGGGACGCACCCCCCCGGCTTCATTCAGTGGCATCAATGGATCATCGGTTATGTTGGCCGGTCGCCGAAGTTGCAGTCGTGGTTGATCAAGTACCAACCAGATTCAGTGCGTGCGAGTCTCGACGTTTTGGCGGATACCTCCAAAGATTCGAAGGAAGTACTGGCTGACGTGGACCGAGCGGCGTTGTGGTTGTCGTCGTTGCTGGCGGGACTTGCGGCGATGAGCACTGTCGTGCCGTTGTTCTGTTTGCTGCGTCGAACCTGTGGGCGTGAGACTGCGTGGCGGATCGTCTGCTTCTGGCCGTTGATTCCGGCGCTTGCGGTCTTCCATCCGACATCCGACTTGTACCTGCCGTTTTGGGGAACGCTCTTCTTGGCGACCTGGGGCCGGGCGTGGTCACAAAGGTCTTGGCTCTTTGGGATCGCGGCGGGAATTGTGATGTCTGTTGGAATGCGATTGAGTTTGGCCATGTTGCCCGTCGCGTTCTTAGCCGCGACATGGACTCTGGCCGATTGTCTGTTTGCCGAGTCAACCGAATCGTTCGGCACACGAATCAAACTTTTGTCGCTCTGCGTCGGATCGGCGTTTGGCAGTTTCATCGCGTTGACACTCTTCGCGCAATGGCAATCGTCGCTCGATCTCCCCGCAGTCTGGTTGCAGAACTTCCGCAATCACGCGGCGTTCTACGACAAGTACCCGCGTTCGGCGACCGCTTGGATGCTGGTCAATCCGATCGAGCTAGCGTTTGCCATCGGTGCTCCAATTTTCGTGATGGCCGT
>CAIJTL010000309.1 GCA_903823545.1 uncultured Planctomycetaceae bacterium | reverse complement strand
TTTTGGCCGGCATCATTCGGGCAGTGTCTTGAGGAGTTTCTTCGCCTCATCGCTCGACACCGTTTCCGGATATTCTTTGACCAGGCGCTCAAGCAAGAGACGTGCGCCCTTATGGTTCTTTTTCTCGATGAACTGTTTCGCGGTCGCGAGGCGTGCTTCCGCCGCGTCGATCCGCTCCACACGCTTCTCAGCGGTGTTGTTTTTCTTCGCGTCGCCAGCCGCCTGGAGTTGTTTGAGCAAATCTTCCGCCTCAAGGCGCGCCGTCGTATCGGGATACTGTTTGATGAGTCGCTCAAGCACCAACATGGCCAATTTGTGCTTCATGTCTTCGAGGTGCGTTTTGGCGAGGGCAAGTCGCATCTCGGCCATCTTTTCCCCATCGGCACGCTTCTTCTCATCTTTCGCGAGTTTTGCGTCGTCATCGGCCTGCTGTCGCCTGAGTCGCTCCGCCGCCTTTTCAGCGAGACGTTTTGCCATCGTTCTGAATGCGGGTGAATCATGGTATTCGTCAAGCGTTGGACGTGGCATGAGGAATTTCTTGACCTCGTTAACGTCGATCGTCTCCGCAAGTGGAATCGTCGCTTTGGCTCCTGTTGCGGTGATGTAGGACTCGGTCCCGGACATCACGAGCAAATCGGTGATCTGGACTTCCTTCCCGTCGAACATCCCTTTGGTGGCGACGCCGCGAATCCAGATTTGAGTGCGTCGTTGACGTAGTTCGGAAAGACGTTTGATTTCCCTCTCGGCATCTTGAATTTTCGACTCCCCCACCGATAACACCTGTTTCCTTGTGGTTTCGCGGATGCGGGTACTTGTGAGTGCATCGAGCACGATCTTCCGGATGTTCTTTATGATTTCCTCCTGATGTGCAATTTGCGGTGCGACATCCTGCCACAGCGAGACAACGACATTTCGCACGTCAATAACGGACTGCACATCGCTCCGCCATGCCCCGAAGTTCTTAATAGTTGATGGGAGGTCTTCACCGATCGCTGCTCTTCCGGAAACGAATCGATCAAGGTTGCGCAGGGTCTCATCAGGCGTTTCTGGCACTGATGGAATCGGCTGTTGCATTTCGAAATTGAGCCGCTGGTACAAATTCCGTTTGTAGGTGCTGATGTCGTCCGACTCTGGCTGCGCACCAAACGCTGTTCGAGCCATCTCCGCGTTCTCTGCTCCCACTTGAGTGTTGATACCTTGGTCAAAGGGCCCATCAAGTGCCTTCGGAGCAAGAGCCGGTTGGAGCGGTGTCGCTTTGACAGTTTTTTTCGTTTTATCGATTGGCACGCTCTTCTTGGGTTCTGTCGCCACACTTCTTGCGGGAATCCAGCCAGGCCATTGAATGTCGGTGATCGGCACGCTTCCAGCAGGAATCTCCCTCGGAACATTCCGGAAACTTTCGCCCAGGCAATTGAGATCGATGGAGAAGCGGCCGATTTTCGATTCGACGAGATCGTCGAAGGAATTGAAGTCATTCAAGCCAACGAACGGGTCCGGCATTTGCAACCAACCGTGCCTTGTCGCGCTCGTCACCAACTGCGCTTCATGAGTTTTGAAACGCTCTTTCCAAGCATCGCGGACTTTCTCGAGCGTCTGGATGACTTTGTCTTTTTCATCTTGCGCTTTGAAGACACGCAGTCCGCCACTCTTGCGGACCTCGAACGACTTGAATTCCGTGATGTCTTCGTCGATCAATGCAATCGCTTCGTCGTAGGCGAAGATCCAATCGCGGTGCTCGTCTTCTCTTTGGGCTCGAAATTTCTCCAATTTATCGATGAGGATTCTCGAAGGCTTCGAAGGTTCCGACTTTTTCTCCTTTGCCGGC
>CAIJTL010000308.1 GCA_903823545.1 uncultured Planctomycetaceae bacterium | reverse complement strand
TTCAGCCGGCTGATCTTTCTTTGTTGGCGCCTCGCCAGCATAGGATTGATCGAAGACTTTGCCGCTTGTCAGCTTGCCACGGTAGTGGACCCGCACAGTGTCAGACGCCTTTGGCGACGCGCCTTTGCCGGCGGTCAACACTTTGTACTGGAGTCCGCTCGGAAGGGTTTTGACTCCTTCTTTCGCCTTGTTAGTTTCTAGGAATTCTTCACCCGCTTTGGAATTCTTGGCCGCTTCGGTCTTTGCCTTTTGAGCCATCGCCTTGCGTGCGAGTTGATCAAACGCCGCCATGACTTCTTTTAGCTCGTCATCGCTCAGTTCAGGCTCTTTGCCTTCCAGGGCGTCTTGCAAGCCCTTTTTCAGTCGAGCCAAATCAAAGTCCACTCCGGCTTGTTTCAGATTCTTCCCAATCTGAGTTCCAATGCCATAGCTCGCTTTGCTGATGATATCTTTCGAGTCTGCCGCTTTCTTGCCGAGCGGATTCGGGTCACTGGCCGCGTCGATTTCCACAGTGTCTTTGTCCTCGGCTGGTTTCTTGGCTTTCGGAGCGGCCTTCTTTGCTGTCGGCTTCTCTTCGTCATCTTGAGCGGCCGCAATTCCTACAACGACCACCAAACTCATCATCGCCACCCAAAACCGCATGATCCAACCTTTTCTGTTTGAGTTAAAAACGGAGGGTCGGAGTCTAGGGTGGTATGCCGGGGGGAACAACCTTCGCCAGTCCGACAAACTCGCTTCAACAAGTGACCGCAAAAGTCACTGCTTCTGCCGTTCTACGAAAAATCCTGCTAAGCTCGAACCGCCGCGAGCGAAACACTCGGCACCACGTAGCCGCAAGCTGCCAGCTTGCCGGATTCACGGATCATTGAACGGTCGGGCGTTACGGAATGCTCACAAGCTGGCAGCTTGTAGCTACGGCTCAACAACCATGAGTTCTGAAACACAGAATCTCACTGAATCAGCAACTTTGTCCGGCGAACCGACGTTGGGCCTTTGGGCACGCTTTCTCAAAGCACTTGGCCCGGCACTTCCCAGCATCATTTTGGATTTGATCGATGCGACCGCACCGACACGTAATTTTGGGCCGTTCGCCAGTTTTCCATTGGGGCTGCTCGTCGGACTGTGGCTCAGTTCGTACTACCGCTTTTCGTGGGGCTGGAAAACGCTGATTGCCGTCAGTTCGGGGCTTTACACACTGACGCCGGGGACCGAAGCCATTCCGCTCGCTACCATCCTCACATGCTTGGGACGCTTCGTGGAAACCGCACCCGATTCGACGGTCAATGTCTCTCGTGAGTCACAAACGGGAACGACGGAGAACGAGTTGACTGAAGCAACAACCACATCAACGGCAAATTTGCCTGCGTCCCCTCCATTGGAGAGTTCAAACAGCCGGGTGATTCGGACCGGTGCGAAATGCCCGGAGTGTGAATCGATGTCACTGAAATATGGGCAAGTCGGCCAACGCTTCTGGCCGACAGGATGCAGCGCGTGGTCCAAGGGTCACGAAGTGAATGCCTTTGTCTGCCTTGATTGCGGTTTTGTCGGCCACTACTTGTCCGCAGCCGATTTGGAATCGTTGGGATAGAACGATTTCTAGCATGAGGTGCCAGCGAGTGGTCCGTTTCAGAAATACCTGATCACTCGCTGGCGCGTCGTGCTAAGAATCATTGCCAACTCACGCCCCTTCGAGGTTGTCTTGCATCGCTTGCAAGCCTGCCCGCTTTCGAACGATGTCCCAATGCGCTTGAATGACGGCGGCTGCCTCCTCCGATGTTGGACGATCGGAAAGAAACAGTGCGACCCCCTTTTCAGCCGCCTTTTGCTCCGCTTTTTCTTTCTTCGGGTCATGAAAGTTCGTGGCGTTGACGTCGCGATCTTCGCCGATGAGTCGGTACTTCATCGTACCAACGCGCAACAAACCACCCGGACCAAGCAGTGTCTCGCCGGTAATTCGCTCGTCGTCGATATACGTCCCGTTTTCCGTTCCAAGATCATTCACAAGGATTCCCAACGGCGTCGGCTTGAGCGTGCAATGCTTCGGTGCGATCCCTTCGGCATACTGCTTCAGCGAACAAGAACGGTCACTACCGAGAACGATCTTGCGGTCGGGAAGCATCATTTTCTTCCCTTTGAGTTGCCCGGTCAGAATGCGCAGCACTCGAAGCGAACTAGCGAGAGCCGCTCGCGAAAGAGGGGCACCGATGATTGACAACGCCCCAATCTGACGCCGCTGACATTGCGGGCAAGTTCTCGCTTTTTCCAGGTCAGCCGAGAAGAGCTTGTAGAAGGTGCCGCAATGCTGGCACTTCACTGAGAGAAAGCGAGTCGGAT
>CAIJTL010000307.1 GCA_903823545.1 uncultured Planctomycetaceae bacterium | reverse complement strand
CTACATCGACCCGAAACAAGATTCGATCATCGAGCCGAATGAGACGGTGACACTCACATTGATGCCGGGATCAAACTACGTCCCAGCAATCCCCAATATCGCGACGGTGACAATCATTGATGACGACATCAATGTGTCAGTGGCCGCCGCACCGGCCGCAGTACTGGAAGATAGCGGGGCGAGCATCAACTACACGTTCACTCGGACGGGCGTGTTGACGAACCCGCTGACGGTGGCGTTCTCGGTCAACGGAACGGCGGCGTTCGGAACTGATTACTCGCAAAGCGGAGCCACAACATTTGCAAACGGCGTCGGGACCGTGACGTTTGCCGCGAACTCGGCAACAGCGGTAGTCTCGATTACTCCGAGCTTAGATTCGACCGTTGAAACCGACGAATTGGTCCTCATCGGACTGACTTCGGGAGCGGGCTACAACGTTGTTTCGCCGGTGAGTGCAGTCGGGACAATTCTGAATGACGACGTGATTCCGTTGCCGTCGGTGACGGTCGCCGTTTCGCCGATCAGTGTAAGTGAAGATGGCACGACCAATCTCGTTTACACGTTCACACGCACGCTGGTCAGCGACATCTTGACGGTCAACTTCACGATTGGTGGCGGGGCAACTTTCGTGACCGACTACACGCAATCGGGTGCGGGGTCGTTCAACGGCGCAACGGGGACGATCTCGTTCGGTTTCGGTCAAACCACGGCCACGATCACGGTTGATCCGCAGAGCGACAACATTGTCGAACCGGACGAGGCGGTCGTGCTGACGGTTGTGGGCGGATCGGGCTACAACGTCGGCGGCAGCAACGTTGCGACGGGAACCATCGTGAATGACGACGCCAGCGTGACGATTGCGGTTTCTCCAGCAACTGTCACCGAAGACGGTGTCGCGAATCTCGTTTACACGTTCACTCGCACTGGAGCGACGGTGAATGCGTTGGCGGTCAACTTCAATGTCGGCGGATCGGCGACGTTTGCGAACGATTACTCGCAAACCGGAGCATCACTGTTCAACGGCTCGAACGGCAACGTGACTTTCGCGCCAGGTTCAAGCACAGCGACCGTGACCGTTGATCCAACGACCGACAGCGTTGTCGAAGCGGATGAGACAGTGAGTCTCACGATTACCGGCGGTGCGGGCTATGTGATTGATCCGGTCAACAGCGTGACGGGAACGATCGCCAACGATGACGTTGTTGTTCTTCCCAACGTGACAGTCTCGGTTTCTCCGGCGAGTGTGGCGGAAGACGGCTCACCGAATCTCGTCTACACGTTCACACGCACGCTGGTCAGCGACATTCTGACGGTCAACTTCACGATTGGCGGCGGAGCGACATTCGTAACCGACTACACACAATCGGGAGCGGGAACCTTCAACGGTGCGACCGGGACGATCAGCTTTGGCTTCGGTCAAACCACGGCCACAATCACAGTGAATCCGAAAGCGGACAGCCTTGTCGAAGCGAATGAAGATGTCGTCCTGACGGTTGTCGGCGGATCGGGCTACAACGTCGGCGGCAGCAACGTCGCGACGGGAACCATCACCAACGATGATTTCCTGCCAACGGTCACGCTGGCTGTCTCACCGGCCAGTGTGATGGAGAACGGCTCGCCGAACATGCTCTACACGTTCACTCGCACGGGAGCGACGAACAACGCACTCACCGTCAATTTCACCGTCGGTGGAACCGCCACACTGAGTTCAGACTACACCCAAACGGGCGCGGGGACATTCAATGGCTCGACCGGTTCTATCGCGTTTGGCTTTGGGCAAAGTACGGCCACGGTTGTGGTGAACCCGAAGAGCGACGGAACCGTGGAAGCGGACGAATCTGTGGTCCTGACGCTGGCCAGCAACGCCAACTACACCGTCGGAACAGTCGCTCCCGTGATCGGTACGATTACGAATGACGATGTCGGAGTTTCAGTGGCGATCTCGCCATCACTCGTGAATGAAGACAGCGGAAGTAGTCTGAATTATACGTTCACAAGAGTCGGCCCGACGAACAGTCCATTGACCGTGAAGTTCGTCGTCAATGGAACTGCGACGTTTGGAACGGACTACACACAGACGGGTGCGGCAAGTTTCGGCAGTGGTTCCGGAACGGTGGTGATCCCGGCGTTCTCCAATTCGGCAACAGTCCAGATCACTCCAACCGTCGATTCGGTCGTCGAAGCAGATGAAACAGTGAAGCTGACGGTTGCGACTGGCTCGGGTTACGCCATCAACTCTCCGAGTGTGGCGATTGGTACGATCGCGAATGACGACGTCGTCATCCCACCGACCGTCTCCTTGACGGTCACTCCAGCCAACGTCTTCGAGAACGGTACTCCAAATTTGATTTATACGTTTACTCGCACGACCACGACCGTTGATGTGCTGACCGTCAACTTTACCGTTGGTGGAACCGCCACCTTCGTCACGGATTACACGCAATCTGGATCGGCCACTTTCAATGCCGGGTCCGGGACCATCAAGTTTGGTTTTGGGCAAACGACCGCACGAGTTACGATCAATCCGAGAAGTGACTCGACAGCCGAAGCGGATGAAACCGTCACTCTGGACCTCATCACCGGTACTGGGTATGTGGTCGGTGCTCCAACGACAGCGGTTGGAACGATCCTGAATGACGATGGACCGCTGACGCCCGTGGTGTCGATTGCGGTCTCTCCCTCGATTGTCTTGGAGAACGGCACAGACAATCTCATCTACACGTTTACCAGAACTTCGACGAATCCCGATCCACTAACGATTAACTTCACAGTCGGTGGGACTGCGACCTTCATCACGGACTACACGCAGTCTGGTGCAAGTACATTCAACGGAAGTGGCGGAACGGTATCCTTTGGCTTTGGCCAAACGACCGCTCGAATCACAATCGCACCGAAGCGAGATAGCGTTGTCGAACCGACCGAGGACATCATCCTGAGCATCATCGGCGGACTGGGCTACACGGTCGGTGGAAGCAGCAGTGCTTCGGGAATGATTCTCGACATCTAAGGCCGCCAATTTGGAATGATCGACCGGTAGCAGAACTCGTGAGAGTTCTGGGCCACAGACGTCTCACGAATTCTGCTACGAAACTCTGGTAGATCATTTCAAACTTGCTGCCTGTGGTTTCTTGGTCGAACCGCTATCGCGACTAGAACTGCACGTGGGCCGCATGCACCACGGGTTTGCCGCCTGCCACTTTGGCGCAGCGATCATCAAAAGGATCGCTTTCCCTTGGTGCCAAAATGGCGACAGGGATTGATCGCGGCGTTCTTGCTATTCTCTAAGTTGCTTGAGGATCGCCTCTTACGAGGTATCGCAATTGCTGGCACAAGCCTTGCTTTTGCAGAAGCCATCCTGTTGTGATCAAGAACTCAAAAGCACATAAGTTACGAGGAGCGGCATCATGGCTGTTGCGGAAAAGGTGATCGGTATCGACTTGGGGACCACGAACTCAGTGGTCTCGATCATGGAAGGTGGCGAAGTGAAGGTCATCGCCAACCTCGAAGGAAATCGGCTGACTCCGAGTATCGTCGCCTTCACCGACAAAGGAGACACGTTGGTCGGCGATCCGGCTCGCCGCCAAGCGGTGACGAATCCAACCAACACGATCTACTCCATCAAGCGTTTCATGGGACGCCGTCATGACGAAGTCGCGTCCGAAGAAAAGCTCGTTCCTTACAAAGTCGTTGGCGGTGCCAGCGACTATGTGAAAGTGAATGCTGGCGGGAAGACCTACACGCCGCCGGAAATCTCGGCGATGGTCCTTCGCAAATTGAAAGAGGCGGCTGAAAGCTATCTTGGCCATAAGGTGAATAAGGCGGTCATCACTGTTCCCGCTTATTTCAATGACGCTCAGCGACAGGCGACGAAAGACGCCGGTCAAATCGCTGGTCTCGAAGTCTCGCGAATCATCAACGAGCCGACTGCTGCCGCTTTGGCTTACGGCCTCGAAAAGAAGAAAGACGAAAAGATTTGTGTCTTCGACCTCGGCGGTGGCACGTTCGACGTGTCGATCCTCGAAGTGAGCAACGAGTTGGTCGAAGTGCTCAGCACAAACGGCGACACGCACCTCGGCGGTGACGACTTCGACGAAGTCTTGATTCATCACATCGCCGCCCAATTCCAAAAGGACAACGGCATCGACCTCCGCAAGGACGCGATGGCTTTGCAACGTCTGCGTGAAGCAGCCGAGAAGGCGAAGAAAGAACTGTCGTCTTTGCAGAATTCTGAAATCAATCTGCCGTTCATCACGGCCGATGCCAGCGGTGCGAAGCACTTGCAAATGACGATCACTCGATCCGAGTTCGAGAAGATGGTCGACCATCTCATCGAACGCTGCCGCAATCCGGTTGAGAGCGCGCTGCGTGATGCGAAGCTCAAGCCAACCGACATCGACGAGGTCGTGCTGGTCGGTGGTTCGACTCGCGTGCCGAAGGTTCAAGACTTCGTCAAGAAGATATTCCAAGGCAAAGAGCCACACAAAGGTGTGAACCCAGACGAAGTCGTTTCAATCGGTGCTGCGATTCAGGGAGGGATTATCACTGGTGAAGTGACCGACGTTGTGTTGATGGACGTCACTCCGCTGTCGCTCGGTTTGGAAACCGAAGGAGGCGTGCTGACGGTCCTTGTCGAACGCAACACTACGATCCCAACGACGAAGAAGGAAACCTTCTCAACGGCAGCCGACAATCAACGTGCGGTGACGGTCAGCGTGTTTCAGGGCGAACGTCCGATGGCGAAAGACAATCGACTGCTCGGACAATTCAACCTTGAAGACATCCCGGCAGCACCTCGTGGAGTGCCAAAGATCGAAGTGGCGTTTGATATTGATGTGAACGGCATTCTGAAGGTGTCCGCGAAGGATCTCGGGACCGGCAAGGAGCAATCTGTTCGCATCGAAAACACGGGCGGTCTCTCGAAAGAAGAGATCGAGAAGATGAAGCGCGATGCCGAGGCTCACGCTAAAGAGGACCAGGATCGAAAGAAGCTGGCTGAAGCGAAGAACAAAGGCTCGACGATGGCTTATGAGGCTGAAAAGCAACTCAAGACCAACGGCGACAAGCTGGATGCCGCGTCGAAAGAAGCGATCGAGTCGAACGTCAACAAGCTCAACGAAGCACTCAAGACCGATAACGTCGATCAAATCACCACCGCGATGACGAGTCTCGAACAAACTCTGCATGCGATGGCCGAGCACCTCTACAAGAACGCTGGCCCACAAGCCGGTGCAGAAGGTGGAGCCGCTGACGCCGGAACCGGTCCAAAATCTGGCGGTGACGACAACGTTATTGATGCGGAGTTTGAGAAGAAATAACTCGGTGAATCATTTCGCCCCCGACGCCGACAGCTCGCCACGGTCATCTGATTGTGGCGAGCTGTTTTTTTTCGTTTACTGATCAAAGAACGGAAATAGCCGCTTAAGCTCTTG
>CAIJTL010000306.1 GCA_903823545.1 uncultured Planctomycetaceae bacterium | reverse complement strand
CGGCAAATCGCAGGGAGTCCATATCGAAGATCTGTGTGCGTATCCCAAGGCTGGCCGCCGAGGAAGCGTTGCACGAATCGAACACCGCGTTCGACCCGTCGCCGCGCGATCAAACAGCGCGTGCCGTATTCCTTCGTCTCATCCCGATCGAGTCCGTAAAGTTTTTGCGTTTCGGCGGTCTCCTGCGACAGGTCCAGCGCCTCCTTCGCTGCCGTCTGCATTCGAGCGGCCAGCTCATAGGACTGAATCCGAGCTTCGAGGTCCGCCTCGCCGGGATGAAGTTCGAGGTGCCGTCGATTCAGAGTGCGGAGCAAGTCGAGGTTCTGGGCTTGGAGCGAGCCTTTTAAATGCGGTGGCGGATCGAGGTTCAAGATGCGCGGCTCCTGAGCGCGCAGCACCGTCCCTTGAAAGAGCGGGGGCATAAAGCCGTTCGACCAATTCAACACGCCGTCGACCGGATGCCCTCCCGGATCGCTCAGCACCATGTAGGCAGGTAAGTCCTGGCTCTCGCTTCCGAGCCCATAGGTCAACCACGAGCCAAGTGCCGGTCGCCCCGTCACGGCAGGGATGCCTGCATTGATGTAGCGAATCGAAACCTCGTGTCCGTTGTGTCCGCTGTGCATGGAGCGGATCAAACAAATGTCGTCGACAATCCCCGCCGTATGCGGCAACAGTTCCGAAACCTCGGTCCCGCAGTCACCATGCTTTGCGAAAGTCCACGGGCTCCCGAGCAGCTTCTTACTGGCTCGATTCACAAAGCTGAAAACAACTTCGCCGGAGTAGTCGGTCCCGCTGAATTTGGTGAGCTCCGGCTTCGGATCGAGCAAATCCATGTGAGCCGGGCCGCCGTGCATGAATAGTGAGATCATCGCATTCGCTCGCGGCGCGTGATGCGGTTGCTTGGGCGTCAGATCATACGTCTGTGGCTTTAACTTCAATGTCGACGGAACAGCTAGTGCATTCTCCTGACTCAACAGCCAAGCTAGCGCGACCGAACCGATGCCGAGAGCATTTTCGGCGAGGAACTGGCGACGACTGCGAGGTCCAGACAAGTTCAGCATCTTCTTCTGCCTTTACGAACGAGTTCTTACCAAATTCGATTGACGCCATATGCGTCCAAAATCGCATCGTTGCTGACGATCGCCCATTTTTCGACGAGCGATTGTGACACCAGCATCCGATCGAACGGATCTTTGTGATGAAACGGCAGCGAAGCCACGGTCGCCACGTGAGCCACCGAGATCGGAAACATGTTGAAGTCTTGCTCATCAAGCATCGTGTTTATGAATTCGTCGAGTGACTTCGGAAGCGAGTACTTGCGTTGACTAATTTTAATCGCCAATTCCCAAAAGCTCGCGGGACTGACAAACAATTCGTTGCGGTTGTCTGTCATGACATCCTGCGCTGTGCGACTCAATTGGGAATCGTTCAAGCAAAACCAGAGCATCGCGTGGGTATCAATCAATACTTGCATCACATGTACTCTGCAAAGTCTTGAAGGTGCTCATTGTCTTCGGCGAGGACGACAATTTTGCCAATTGCACAACCAGGCACTCGTGGCGGGCCGGGCTTGGAAAAAAGTTCGTCTAATTCTTGGCGATGCTCGTGGTAATAGCTCAACGCGTCGTAGACCTGAGCCAAATTGATCCACGGTTTGAATTGCGGGATCGACTCCAGAGCGATGCCGCAACGATATAGCCGCAGGATCGAACGCACGGTTGTTTGAGTTCCGGAAATAATAGGCTCTCCGTTCTTCACTGCCGGGTCAGTTGTCACAAAACGGTGCGGTGTCGCGACAGTCATGATTCACCTCGAGAAATTGCCTTTTCAGTCGACATACAGGAACTCGTTGGAACTCAACATAGCTTGGCACAAGTCGGTCAGCGCTTGCAATTCGGGGTCTGGCATCGCGGCGGAGAGCGTCAGCATCGGCAATTGTAGGTTGAGGAAATTCAACACGGAATGAAGTTCAGACTGCGTCACAGGGCGACTGTAAGCAATCTGCCAAGCCGTCGCGATCTGGCTGACGAACGATGGCGGTGGCGGTCCGGAAAACTCTTTGTCCGCTTGCCACGATCGTTCTTTGCCATCGGCCGTTTTGAGCTTGATCGTCACCGGCCAGCCGAAAGAATCGGAGCTGACGTTCTCTCGGCAATCGACAGAGAAATCGAGCGTGTCGCCGGATTGTACTTCGATCGACGCGACCGGCGTATCGATCGTGCTGTGTTGAGCAATCCATTCGCCGTGCAGTCCGGTTCGACTGCTGACGATCCGGCCGCGTATGCCGTCGCCATTTTCAGACGGATGATGCAATTGGCCGGTAATCGACAAGACTCCGCCGAGCGGTGCCGTCCAACGTCGAATGGTTGCGTGTTGCAGATCGTTGCCCGCGTGGCCACCGTTCGCGTGCAGGATCACATACCCGGTTTGCGGGTCGGGCAAGGTGGCTCCCCCTTGCCATGACGAACCGGTCCAATGTGGCAGCGATTTGAACGTTTTCGTTCGCTTGGTCTCTACGTCGAATTCGCCGTAGCCGAATTGCCACGGACGGCGTGAGCGTTCGGGAACCAACTGTGGATCAACATCAAACGGCAGTGGTGACGTGGATGCGGATTCAGCCCGAACGCGAGCGGCCATTGCGGCGGCTTGCTTCAAAACGAAGTCGCTGTTCATGAGCATTAACGATTGCGTCGCGACGGTCGACGACGGGCGTTTGTCGCAATTGACTTCCATGACCGGCGCGTCGAACGCTCGCATCAAGGTTTCAGGTTTGCTTCGTTTCGTTTCAACATAGACGCTACGTCGAGTCATGTCGTCGACCACCACTTGTCCGACGAAATCTTCAGAGACTGGAATTGGTTTGCCGAACATCGCCTGCTTGAGTGACCCGCTCGCAGCGAGGACTCGATCGCGCATGACCTCAGCATCGAGTCGTCGCACGCTCATGCGACCGAGCAATAAATTGCTGGGATCAACCGCATCAAGCTCAGGACGTCGCGCTGCCGATTGCCGATAGGTTGTCGAGGTCATCATGAGCCGATGGACTCGCTTCAATGAGCCGTTCGTAGTTCCGCCTTCAGGCGGTAACGAAGCCGATGAATTTGAAGTGTCTGCCGGCGGGACAACGAATGCGGCGAGCCAATTCAGCAATTCGGGATGCGTCGGTCGTTCGCCAAGTTGGCCGAAGTCGCCGGGAGTGCCGACAAGTCCGCGTCCGAAGTGATGCATCCAGAGTCGATTCGCGAGCACTCGACCAAACAACGGATCTTTGCCGCTCGTGAGATAGCGAGCGAACGCGAGGCGTCGACCACTGGTTGGCAACGCGGCCTCCTTGACTGGAAACTCGACCGATTGCCCCGGCGGCGAAGCGATCGTCAGCATTGCGGGAGTGACGGTGTCTTTGGGTTGCCGATGATCACCGCGATGAAAGATGGCCGTGACAGGCGGCTGTCCGTTCTGCTCGGCTAAAAGGCTGACGAAATCCTCAACCGGCTTTTCGTTTCGCTTTGTTTGAATCGTCGCGGCTTCTTTCTTCAGTTCCTCAGCAGCTTGTGGGTTGTACTGGTAGAGATTCCCGGCGTTGATGTTGAGACTCGGGTTTGTCGCGACCAACTTTTGTTGTTCCGGAGTCCTCTTGTCGGCGGCCGTTTGAAACGCCGTTCTCAGTGCCTCTCGTTGGTCAGCTGGGCGTTTCTCCAAGTCTTTGTCGAATGCTTCGGCGATGAACTTTTCGCTTTTGGTGTTGTAGACCGCTTGAAGCTTCGCAGCTTCCGCTTCGACTTCAGCAGCCTTCGCGCGATCGGCGTCGGTGTAAAGAGACACGATTCGATCTCGCGGGATGACCCAGCCTTTCCAATTCAGTGCTGGCTCAAAGATGGCTCGAAATCGGTAATAGTCCGCATGTGAGATCGGGTCATAGCGGTGATCATGACATTGAGCACAACCGACAGTGAGTCCCAACAACGAAGAGCTGACGATCTTGACGGTGTCAGCAACGACTTGATTGCGTGAAGTATCCGGATCGCCCTGACCGCTCGCAGTTGGATCAGCAGCCATCCGCAAGAACCCGGTTGCGACAAGCTTTTCTATCGACTCTGGCGGCAGGTTCTTAAATGGCGGTGCGACCATTTCGTCTCCCGCCAATTGCTCGGCGAGAAACTGATCAAGCGGCTTGTCGTCGTTTAATGAGCGAATGACATAGTCGCGGTACTTGAAGATGTAGGGCCGCGATGTGTCGACGTTGCCGTCCCCTTCTGAATCCGCATACCCCGCCGCATCGAGCCAATGACGCCCCCATCGCTCGCCATAATGTGGCGATGCTAAGAGCCGATCGATCAATCGCTCGTAAGCGTCTGGAGCATTGTCGCTGAGAAACTCGTCAGTCTCTTCTCGTGAAGGCGGTAGGCCGAGCAGGTCGAAATACGCTCGCTTAATCAACGTGAGCTTGTCTGCTTCCGGACCGAAGGAAAGCCCTCGTTCTTGCAGTTTGGCGAGCACAAACAAATCGATTGCGTTTCGGATTTCAGGTTTCGGATTTCGGATTTCCGGCAGCGCTGGTCTTTTCACAGGTTGAAACGCCCAGAACGACCGCTCCTCATCGGTGATGCCCGACCCCTTGCCAATTTCGGCGGGCTCTTCGCGAGCGGTCTTTGCTCCGGCAGCGATCCATTTTGTCAGCGTCTCAATCTCACGAGCCGAAACCTTCATCGGTCCCGGAGGCATCTCTCCAGCTTTGATTCGCTGCAACAACACGCTGGAGTCCGGCTTTCCAGGATCGATCGCTGGGCCAGACTCGCCCCCTTTTTTCATCAACCGCACGAGCCGCAAATCGAGCTTCCCCTTCGGCTCCTCTTCAGCCCCGTGACAATCGAAACAATGTGCCTTCAAGATCGGTCGCACGTGAGCCTCAAACGTGAGTTCCTCACCGCAGCTCAAACTCGAACGCGACATCACCGTGAGACAAACAACAAACCACGCCAACAAGCAACGGCCACAAATGGTCATCGGTAAAAACCTCAGCAATCGAGTTCGGCAGGACACAGGCAGAAATTTCGGAGGGAGACGCCCAGTCGGCATCGGCATGATTCTGGCCGACCATCAGAGAAGTCTCAACGACGTAGCCAAAATCTCTCTACCGCATTCCGTCTTGTTCTGGCAGGGATTCAGGAAATTGACGAGTGCCTGCAATTCCGGTTCAATCATGCCTGCGAGGGTTCTTCTGGCCTCTCCAGAAACTTTTGCCATTCCGCAATTCGTCGCGCTCCACGCTCCGCGAGTTGGGCCTCATTCTTCCGAGCGAAGGGGATGAATTTCCAAAGAAACAATCCAACGATCGCAATCGCTGTCGGCAGTCCATAGAGGAGTTGCTCCCTCACCGACCAGTTTCGCGAGAGCCAACAGAATCCACTGACGAAAACCATCGACACGGGATAACAGAACGCGAGAAACCAATTGTTTTTTGACTCTTCGCGGGTTGGCCTATGTGTTCGCAAGCCAGTCTTGGGAGTTGAAACAACCAGGACTCCCCAAAGCAACAGAAATGGGATTGGAACGACGAGCGGAAAACCTGGCCGAGTCGGTGGAGCGTCTCGACAGACAATGAGTCCGATCACCTCTGCTAGAACGATGCCAGGGATAAAAAAGCAAGTCCAACGCTTGCGTGAGATTCGCATTTCGTCGGGGCCGAGCGGAGCATCATCACGCAATTTGGAAACGCCGGGAGCCACCATCGAACAGAAGGTCGGCCAGTTCTTGTGGACTGCACGCGAACAACGCCGTTGAAGTTCTGCTGCGACGCGAACTCTGACTTCTTGGCCGTATGTGCTCAAACTGAGTCGAAGCTTTTCGGTCTCAGTTTTGAGGACCACCTCACCCATCGACCACCAATTGATTTCCACCACTTCGTCAAACCGGATCGAGAGTGTTTTCCAAACACCTTGAAACGCAATTTCGTTGTCACGAATTTGTAGCCGCTCGCGGCGGACACCCGCAATAATCAACACTGACAGTAGCGCCATCACCGTCCAGAGCACGTCTCCGGCAATTCCAACCGTCAGCTCACCGCCGTGTTTGGCCTCGACCGTCAAAACGATCGATGCAATCAACATGCCGGTGAAAAACAAAACGCCAACGACACCCAACCAGAGCAGTTTCTTCGGTAGTCGAAACTCTTCGTTCATCACGATCAGCTTTCGTCAGCCGATGATCGACTGCAACGGAATCTCCAATCCGGGCAACAGTGGAGTCCGATACGTGTCGCGTGGCTTCAAGAATTCTTCGTGCTAGTGACCGACGGGGCTCGTTTTCAGGACGCGCTCGCCAACTGTTTTTCGCGGATGCGTAGTTCGATTGCTTTGAGGATTTCGTAGTCGCTGCGGAATGGGGAGGGGAACGCGGGGCGGAGGCTGAGTGGGACGTCGTCCATGCGGTAGACGGTGCCGCCGGTGTTGATGCCGTAGACCGATGTTGTGAACGCGACGGTCGCGACTTTGGCAGTCTCACTGAGTTTGGGGTCGAGCACGACGGACTTAATCTTCGCGAGGTGGTCACGTGCTGGTTGCGAGAAATTGCTCATTGGATCGGAGGCGATGATCAGCGCGGCATCCGCTTCACCACGGCCCAAGGTGTCGGAGGTGGTGAACTCGCCGGGATTAAAGCGAGGATAGCCGCGACTCAGATTCACACCGAATGGATAACCGGTCGACCACGTCACAACGTTGTCAGCTCCGGTCACATTGCCGTGACCGCGCATGGGCTTGGCGGTCCATCGAGTGTGGCGATTCATGTCGCGAGCGAGTGCCAGTATCGCTTCCGTGTTGAGGTGTTTGCCCCGAGTCATCGTCAGACCCATGCCGAACAGGATTACTCCGAACTTGGCTTTCTTCATCCCATCGACGACTTCTCGCAATGCGTCGAGTTTGATTCCGGTCTTCTCTTCAATACCGGGATCGATATCGATTCCCTTGGCGAGGCCGCGCATCGCCCAGGCGAGTTCAAAATCGGAACGAGGTTTGAGCTGCAAGAACGTGTCGACCGCTTTTGCGCTTTTTGTCTTGCGAACGTCAATGAGAACTGCCGTCCGATCTTTACGGCCGTTCGGCACAAGTTCCCCTTTGGGCATCAGGCTGTAGCGTGTGAAGTGGCGAGGATGGCCTTCGGCTGGATTACAGCCCCAGAACAATAAGTAGTCCGCTCGGTTTTTGATTTCGCCCAGTGAGCAGGTCACTTCTCCGACCGCTTGGAAGGCCATGCCAGATGGGCCGTGACAAACCGATGTCGTTGTGTCGATCGTACCACCGATCCAGTCGGTGATGGCCATGGCGACTCGCTGCGCTTCGCAGGTGGTGTCAGACAGACCGTAGGTAATCGGGAAGTCCGCGTTGACGAGAATATCAGCCGCCCGTTCGATCGCCTCTTCGTAGGTCGCTGGCCGTCCCTCGATCAACGCATCGGGGCGATCTTCGATGTTGTGGTTCAAGAACCAAGACTTGCCGAGCACGCAGGCATTTTTGGCCTTCGTGATCTTGCTATTGTTTTCAACGGTCAGTTCCATGTCGTCGCAGACGCAGCCACAGAAGGTGCAGGTCGCGTCGGAGACGATTTTCGTTTGAACTTCGGCATTGGCTTCTGCGATGGCAGTGCTCATTCAGCATTCCTCGGAATGACGGCAATTCGATGGTTTCAACCGTGGGGATTGTCATCTTAAGAACCTAAGTTGGTCAATTTCGATCGGCATTTTGGTCACAACTCCTTATTCGATTGTCGGTGGTGAGTTGTGGATGTGACGTTGAGTGCGGTTGTCACTTCAAAATCCTCTGATGTCTGACGGCGGGAGCTCTGTCGATGAATTACTGCAATCTTCTCCAATGTTTCCACTCCGCAGCGAATTAGACGTTACCATTCCCTCGATTTGAGCGAAGGTTATTGCGACAGCGAGAGTGTCCTTGAAGGAGACGACAATCATGTGGCGAATTCAATTCAGCTCGTTTTTGATTCCCGTTGTGTCGGCGGTTGCGCTGATATTCGCACCGGCGATGGTTCCTGCGGCGGACATCGTTGATGGTGGCGGTTTCTTTAGTCCAGAGACGTTGACCAAAGCGAATCAGACCATTCGAGATATTGCCGAGAAGACCAAGCACGAAATTCGCATTGAGACTTTTGCTAGCGTGTCGGCTGACAAGGTGGATGCTGTCAAGAAAATGGACAAGACGGAACGTGAGGCGTTTTTCGCGAAATGGTTGCACGAGCGAACTGAAAAAACGAAGGCTCGCGGCGTGTTTATTTTGATCTGCAAAGAACCAGCTCATCTTCGCATGTGGGGAGCGAAAGAAATTCAGCAAGCAGGATTTGGTGCTGAGCAAGCCAAGACCGTTCGTGAATTGCTCCTGGCTGGCTTCAAAGCGAAGGAATACGACAAGACTCTGGCGGACGCGTTGGCTCAACTTGCGAAAACGTTTGATTCGGTGAAAGCTGTGCCAAAGAAGGCGACAGAGTCGACAGGCCACGCTGCTGCGAGTCACGATCGTGCCACACATCCCAATCAAAATGGCCATCAAGCACGTCCAGCGCCGCAGGTTCCAGTCAATCGTGCTCCGCAACCAGCGGTTCCGAATCCGGACGCAAAATGGGGAAACATCGTGGTTGTGATCGCGATGGTCTTGGGGGGCATCTTCTTGTTCTCCGCCGTGATGAGAATGTTTGGCGGTGGGCAGAGTCATGGGGTTGGCGGTTACGGAGGAGGTTACGGTGGTGCTGGCGGTGGAGGCGGCGGATTCATGAGTGGTCTGGCTGGCGGGATCTTCGGAGCAGTCGCCGGGAACTGGCTCTACAACCAATTCTCAGGCAACAGCGCTTCGGCCAGTGAGACTCACGGCAGTGGTCATGGTTCTTCAAACTTCACCGATGAGTCCTCGTCTGCTTACAACGATGACATTCTCGACACCGGCTCCAGCGATGCAGGAGGTACTGACTTCGGTGGAGGTGATTTTGGCGGCGGCGACTTTGACGGCGGTGGAGATGGTGGCGGTGATTTTTGACATGCGACGAACCACTTCATGGCTCACGTAGATTGATGCTGCTACTCCGATCCAAATGCCGGAAATTTTTCTCGCGATGATTCTGTCCGCAGGGACTCACTTTGTCTGTGTGAGAAATCCTCGCCAAATGCCGCATTCTTGCGCTGCAAAAACATCGTATTGACGCAAAATCGTTCGTGTGCAAAATACGCCGCCCCTTGCCAGGACGGCAGTTGTTCTGCGGCGATGTTCTTTGCAGGGGTGCGTCGCTTGCGATGATGATTCCCTTATCGGCCAGCAAAGGAGTGCGATTGCCGTGAGAAAACTACTGATCTCTTCCGCCGTGGCGGCCACGATGGCCAGCTTTATGTTGACCGCATTCGGTCAAAACACTTCAACCGGCGGCACAAAGCCAAAGACCGGCTCGGTCACTCCGGCGGCTGCTCAAGCTGAATCGCCACACAAGATCGGCTTGATCGACATGGGCCGAGTCTTCAAGGAGTACAAGAAATTTGAAGCCTTGCGAGAGGACTGGAAGGCCGAACTTCAGACCAATGAAGAAAGTGCCAAGGCTCTTGCAGGCAAAGTGCAAAAAGTCATGGAAGAAATGAAGGCGTTCAAGCCGGGCAGTCCAGAATACGTCAAGCTGGAAAAGCAGCAGACGCAAATGGCGGCTGAGTTCGAATCATTCCGCAAGAACTCACAACGAACGTTGATGCAGAAGGAAGCGGACATCTACAAGACGGTCTACATGGAGTCGATGGAAGTCGTCGAGAAGTTCGCCAAGCATTACGGCTACACGTTGGTGATGCGGTTCAACTCAGAGAACATCGAAGGGGAAGATTTGCAGAAGCTGCAGATCGGGCTCAACCGAGTCATCGTTTACCACCAATCGGAAGATGATCTCACTGACGGCGTGATCGGACACCTCAATAAGTTGTACGAAAAGAAAGCCAGTGGCGGATCACCGTCTGGTGCATCAGCGCGTCCGCGAGTTCAAGAAGCGGGCGGTACGAAAGCGAACAACAACTAAGCTGGTGGAAGTTGAGCATGGCTGTTCGCTCGCAACACACGATTCGACATGATGTCGAAACCGCCGGAGTCGGTCTCTTTACGGGGGCCGATGTCCGTTTGCGGTTTCGGCCTGCTCCCGTTGATCACGGCATTGCGTTTCAGCGAGTGGACTGTCCCGGCTCGGCACCGATTCCAGCTCGGATTGATTTTGTTGTTCCTAAACAGCGTCGTACAGTGGTTGCTCATCAAGGCGTGCAGGTCGAATTAATCGAGCACGTCATGGCGGCACTCGCCGGTTTGCAGATTGATAATTGTCTGGTTGAACTCGATGGCCCGGAAGTCCCAGGGTTTGACGGTTCGTGCCAAGAACTATGTCAGTTGCTGCAAGCGGCTGAAATTGTTGAGCAAGATCAACTGCGTGAAGTGATCTCGCTGCAAGTTCCCGTGCAAGTGTCATCACGTGAAGAAGACACCGATGTAACCGCGAGACCGATGAAGCGCGACGGTCTCGCGATTACATATCAGCTCGATTACGGGGAACGCTCACCGATCGCACCGCAAATGCTGACTGTTGAACTTACGCCTGATTTGTTCGTGCAAGAACTCGCGTTCGCTCGGACTTTCATCATGAAAGCCGAAGTTGACCAACTCAAAGCCGCTGGATACGGCAGCCGGGTGAGCTACCAAGACTTACTGGTCTTTGACGCTAACGGTTGCGTGATTGAGAACGAACTACGTACGCCCGACGAGTGCGTGCGTCACAAACTTCTCGACTGTGTCGGAGATTTCGCGTTGATCGGCAGCGATCTCCATAGCTACGTCAACGCTTACCGATCAGGACATCGTCAAAATCAAGAACTCGTTCGCAGAATTCTTTCTGTCGGACAATCTCTCAATGTGGCACGCCGCTCCGCGTCGTGATTCGTGAAGCGGAGCTTCACGCCACACACAACAACTCAACGCAGACACCACTGACCCGAGACAAGGACGTCTCTCATGGCCAACTTTATTCATTCTCAAGCGTGCGTTGATTCGCGAGCGGAACTCGGTGACGACATCGAGATCGGGCCGTTCTGTGTCGTCGGTCCACACGTGAGGCTGGGAAACGGTTGCAAGTTGTCGAACAACGTCACGTTGGTCGGCCACACAACAATTGGCGAAAGGAATCGGTTCTCGCCCAATTGTGTGATCGGCGGTGAGCCTCAGGACTACAGCTACAAAGAGTCGCCGACGTGGGTCGATATCGGGGACGACAACATCTTTCGTGAAGGTGTCACCGTCAATCGCGGTGCTGAAAAAGAAGATCACGGAACTCGAATCGGACATCGCAATCTGCTGATGTCCAACGCACATGTCGCTCACAATTGCTGTGTTGGCAACAACGTCATGTTGGTCAACGGCGTGTTGTTGGGCGGTCATGTGCATGTTCACGATCGTGCAATCATTTCGGGCAACACGGTCGTGCACCACTTCACGTCAGTCGGAACGATGGCCTTCGTCAGCGGCGGTTGCCGAGTCGTCACAGACTTGCCGCCGTTTATGCTGGCTGCCGGGAATGACAATCCCGAAGTCAAAACGATCAACTTGGTTGGGATGCGACGAGCCGGAGTTTCGGAGTCGTCCATCAACGTCATCAAACGAGCGCATCGGCTGATCTTCCGCGAACACAAAACGTTGGAAGAAGCCCGCGATATCTTTCACAGCGAACTTGATGGCATTCTGCCAATCGAATTGAGCACATTGTTCAGCTTCATGGAATTGACCGCTGCCGGAAAAGTGGGACGTGCTCGCGAAGTCTTCCGCAACGCGCCGTCGGTCAACATTCGCGAGCAATCGCAGCGAAGAGCTGCGTAGAGAACTTCACAATAACCCGAAGCGCAAGCGAGGGCGGGTACGTCGAGCGGCTTCGATCACACAATCATGGCTTCTCGATGCGTCCGCCCTCGCTCGCGCTTCGGGTTAATGTGGCGAATCACAATCGCATCATTCGGGGGATTTAGTATGCAGCCTCTCAAACTCGCGGTCATCGGAGTCGGTGCTCTCGGTCGCCATCACGCACGGATTTTATCTGGACTCCCAGACGTTGAGCTGATTGCTGTTGTTGATTCGAACGCTCAGCAAGGCCGCCAAATTGCCGAGTCCGTCGGTGCTCGTTGGGTTTCTGATCATCGTACGCTCATTGATGAAGTGGACGCCGTCACGATCGCTGTTCCGACCGCCTTTCATCATCGAGTGGCAACGGACTTTCTGGAAAATGGAATTCCGACGCTCGTCGAAAAACCGTTGGCAGCGGACCTGAGTGAAGCGGTATCTCTCGTGAAAGCCGCCGAGCGAACGGGGGCTATTCTGCAAGTGGGGCATGTCGAGCGGTTCAACCCGGCGTTCCAAGCGGTTGAGCGACTGTGCGACCAACCCAGATACATCCGAGCCGAACGATTCAGTCCGTTTAGCTTTCGTTCGACAGACATCGGCGTGATCCACGACATGATGATTCACGACCTTGATCTCGTAATGGCGTTGGTGAAGTCACCGGTCACGCGCGTCGAGGCGTTCGGAGTCACGCTGATGGGCGAGCACGAAGACTCGGTGCAAGCGAGGCTGACGTTCGAGAACGGTTGCGTGGCCGATCTGTCTGCAAGTCGCATTCATCCGACGTCACGTCGAGCGACGACGATTTGGACGAAGTCGCGTTGCATCAACGTCGATTTCAGTTCGCGCGAAGTGACCTCGTACTCTCCGTCTGCGCGGCTGCTTTATGGCATGTCGCCAGTGGAGCGTGCTCGCCAGCCCGGCGCGGACATCGAGCGCTTGAAGCAGGAGGTCTTCGGTTCGCTGATCGAAGTTCACCAAGAAACGGCTTCGAGCCAAGACGCGCTCACCGCTGAACTGCAAGAGTTCGTCGATTGCGTTCGCAATCAAACTGCTCCGACAGTGAGTGGGGCTGTGGCAATTCAGTCGTTAACCATTGCAGAACGCCTATTGGGAATCGTCCAGGCGACCGCTGAATTGGAAGCTCCTGCAGCCTTCCGACAAGCACGGGCGGCGTAGGCCTTTTTGCTGTTGCCCTATCTCAGCCGCAGATCCACAACCCCACCCCGCGTTACAGCAGTTGTCGCCACATGATGCCGTGTCGCACCTTTGCCCGCGACTGAATGTTGTTGAAGCGATCGGTTCTATTCGCTCTGTGCCTCATCCAGCGACCTGATGCTCGTTCGAACCATGTTCGTGAACACGATAACTTCTTGAGGTACCCGCCGAAATTATGCGAGGCTTGATCCTTGAATTGAGGCACAGCGAAATCTCGGAACCCAAGTTTTGGGATTTGTTCGATGCAATCTCCTCGGAGCTCGACCGCCACTATTGGTATTTTCCAAGCCAGAACTGGTTTTCGCCACCATCTACCCTCACGCTCGACGAATTAGGTGGCTTAACTGCTCCGCTAAAGAAACAGGTTTCGGAGAGCGGTTGGGTGGAAGGATGGTTTTGGCGGCCGGGAAGCTTGAGTCTCATCGGCGATGCAATGAACGAAGAGTTCATCGAGTTATGGGGAATTGAACCGAATTTGGCTGAGGAGTTTTCATATATTGATCCTCGACTGCAACAACACCGCCTCTGGGTCGAGAGGTATGCCAAGTTTTGGATCAACTATGTGGATAGTTCGTCCTGGGAATTTTTTACTCGCACGGATTCGGTTCTTGAGAAGCTTGCTGGAAGCTTGGAACATCAGACGACAGTTCGAGTCCAT
>CAIJTL010000305.1 GCA_903823545.1 uncultured Planctomycetaceae bacterium | reverse complement strand
TGCCAAAGCGGCGTTCTCTGATTCAGAGGGCATCACAAAGTGAGTTGACTCAGCCATGTCGGCAATCTCAGGCCGTTCAGGGTCGTGGCAATCAACTCGATTGCGTCCTGCGTCTTTGGCTCGATAAAGCGCCTTGTCGGCCAAACGAATCAGCCGTGTGACATTCGCCGCAGGTCGACCAAGTTCGGCAACGCCGAAGCTAGCAGTGACGTGCAGTTGCAGGCCGCCGTGGCTGATCGGGTTGGCTTCGAGCGACGCGCGTAACAACTCCGCCAACTCACGACCGTTCTTTAGATCGTCGCCGGGAAGCACGCAGACAAACTCTTCACCACCATAGCGAGCTAGTAGCGCTCGATCGGGCATGATCGCTCGCCACCATTTAGCAATCTCTTGCAAAACATGGTCACCCGCTTGATGGCCGAACGTGTCGTTCACATTCTTGAAATGATCAACGTCACTCATGACGAGCGTTAATTGCTCTTGGTGTGTGGTTGCGTGATCGACGAGTTGGTCTAACTCTTCTAGGAACGAGGCGTGGTTGAGCAATCCGGTGAGGCTGTCACGACGAGCCATTTCTTCGATGTGTCGGAAGAGTTGAGCGTTCTTAACACTCAGCGCGCAATGGCTGGCGAGTATGAAGAGCATTCGAACAAATGTCGGACTCTCATCTTCAGCGTTATCGACGAGCAACACGCCAAGCAGCTCATTGCCAACCAATAACGGCGCCACCGCAGCGGGCAAATTCGATTCGACAATTTCGCGAGAGACGCTTGAACCCATCTTGCCGCTTAGAACATCACGTCGGGCTAAAATTCGATGATTGGCTAGCACCCAATCAAATGCTGGATTTGAAACAGTGGATTGAGCGATCTCGTCGATGGACATTGGCAATTCGCCAGCATGGCTTACGGCAGCGTTGTAAAGCTTCTGGTCTCGCGCACTCCACAGATACAACTCTGCTCGATGACAGTGCAGAACTTCTTGAGCAGTGTTTTGGATGGCGATGACCAGCAACCGCAAATCAAGTTGCGACGAGAGTTTTTGACCAATCTGTTGCATCGACAGCAGCAACATTGCGAAGTCGAAAAACTCGCGATCAGTCAGTTTGGGGTCTGAATCGGTTGCAGTGGCAACAAACCCTTCTGGGATTTTAATGCCAGTTGAACCGACAGAACGATCGGCATTTTCCGTTGAGACGGCTGTTCTTGGGAAGACGGGAGTCGCGTCAGACTGACTGCTTTTTTCTTGTTCATAGAGTTGTCGCACGAGGTCATCTTGGTGCGATTTCAAATCAGTGATCTGCGACTGCAATTTGCGACTGGCATCGCAAACCAACCAACTCAGAATTGCCAGGGCACCCGTACCAATCGCGCTGACGACGACGACGATCGATACAGAAATGTCTGAGCCGCTGAACCAACATGCGGCCGTTCCGAGAAGTGCTGCGATACCACACAACAAAGCGGTTGTGCGGGGATCACCACGGACCGCGACGAGCGCCATCAATACGGTCAGTGCTAAGAACGTACTGAGCCCAGCGATCCACGGATGTAATGACGATAACTGTGACATCATCACGGTGATGACGCCAAGCGTCACCAAAAATGATGGAGTCGCATTGTAGTTGTTTTGTTCGGCCATGAGTTGTCACATCGTTCAAATGGGGGATTGTTTGCAACAACACTACTCTGGAACCGCAACGGTCACTCCGAGTAACGACTGCACTCGAGCCAGCAGATCGCGAGGACTAAACGGCTTACAGACGACGGCACTGATTCCGAGTTCTTCAATGAGCTCGGCTTCATCCAATTCGAATCCCTTCGCGGTCAACAAGATGACCGGGATATTTTCAAAGCCGGACTCAGATCGCATTTTGCGAACGAGGTCGAGGCCGTCCATTTTAGGCATTTGCAGGTCGCTGATGACCGCCTGCGGATGCTCAAGTCGGATTGTTTCCCATGCCGCTTGACCATCTGAAGCAGAAGAGACCTCAAATCCGGCTTTGCGAAATTTCAATGACACCGCGAGTACGATGTGGGGTTCGTCGTCACAAACATGAATGCGGCAGGTCATAGCGGAATCTCTTCGAGTTCTGACTTCACGTTGCAGGTAAGCCAACGTGTTTCTGGGGTGATGAACTCACAGGCGAGGCTCTGTGTTGCAATCAGCATCTAGGTCAGTGGCTGACCAATTCGGCTTTCGGTTGTTTCTCTTTGTTCTTTGATCGTTTGGAGTCGTGATGCCCCAGTGGTATTCGGATCGTGAATCGTGAGCCGACTCCGACAGTCGATTCGACATCGATCCGCCCGTTGTGCAGGTCTTCGATGATTGACTGAACGAACGCCAAACCGAGCCCCGTTCCCTTGGCAGAGTTTTGATGTTCGGGGACTCGATAAAATCGCTCGAAGATCTTCGGGAGTGATTCCGGAGGAATACCGAAGCCCGTATCGATCACATCAATGATTGCTTCGAGGTCTTCCATGTGGCTCCGTAGTGTGATGGATGCACCTTCCGGCGAATACTTCACAGCATTGGACAATAAGTTGATCACGGCTTGGCCGAGCAAATCCAAGTCGACATGAACCGGCAGATAAAGCTGACTGAATTCCGTGACGAACTTTTGACTTCGTTCGTTCGCAAGCGGGCGAATGACATCGGCCGCTTTGTGGATGACGTCGTTTAAGTCACAATCCATTCTCTGTACTTTCATCGCTCCGCTTTCGATGCGTGAAAGATTCAGCAAGTTGCTAACGAGCCGGTTTAAGCGATCGACTTGCGAGTCAATTTTCTCGTACAAATCTTTTTGTTGTTCCGGTTCGGACACATCGCCATCAGTGAGCAATTCGATAAATGCCTTGATGCTGGCCATCGGCGTTTTGAATTCGTGGGCGACGGATGATACGAACTCGGCGTGTCGAGTCTTCGCGGATCTCTCTTCGCGAATGTCGGTCAGCAATGCGACGGTGCCGAGTGATTCGCCTCGATCATCGAGCAACGCTGACACAGTGACACGAAACGGGACCGCTTGAAGGTCGACGAGAAAATCCATTTCCGCCGTTCGTCTCGGAGCGGCCGCCGCGCGGACGCGAGTTTCACGCACCAATTGACCAAAGGTTGCTAATCGCGATAGGTCGCCGTAAGTCCCCGAGGAGCTCAAAGACGTTTCATCGGAAACGAGCCCCAATTGTTTGGCTGCGGCATTGCCAAACAGAATGTGATCGCGCGAGTCACACAGCACGACCGGATAGTCGATTGCTCGCAACGCGGCATCGAGTCGTCGGGCTTGCTTCTTCTGCAACTTGCCTGCGATTTCAAGCTCACCCTTGGCT
>CAIJTL010000304.1 GCA_903823545.1 uncultured Planctomycetaceae bacterium | reverse complement strand
GCCCTGTGAAAATACATTGGGACCCGGATTGCGAGGCAACTCGCGCCGGGCGAGCGAAAGCTCGGTTGTTTCACAAATTCTCGTCGCCATCACTTTTGATTTGTCGTCTTTCGCTCCGCGAAAGAACGTTCTTTCGCGGAGCGAAAGACGACAAACGTGGCGAATGCTGTCGGAACTACATGTCGTGGGTTCGAGCCCCATCAGCTCCACTTGAGTGCAAACTTCGGGGCTGTAGCTCAGTTGGTAGAGCAGTACCGTTTCACAATTCTCGTCGTCACGATTTTGATATTGAGGAAAATCATGTTTGATCGAAAACAGCTCGAAACGGTCTTACGACTCCACGAGAAGTCATACGAACTGTTGAAGTGGGTGAAGTCTGCCCTGAAGCAAGGGACGATCAGCTTCTCGGTTTTGCACACGGCCACCGATTCCACATTGGCTGCTGCTGAGTGGATTCAGCGGCACTTGGCGAACCTTCCAAGTATCGCTCGGCCTGAGGCTATTGAAGTGCCGCAGTTCTCACGATTGTTCGTTTCGTTCCTGCAAACGTCGTTTGATTTGTCGGCGAATACACAGGTCCGAACAACGACCAAAAGTTGTTGCTGCGGGTTCTGTGCAACAATTCAAATGGGGCCGAACCTTGTCCCTCGAACCCCATCCAAACGAGATTTCAAAACGGCTGTTGAGCTGAAGCAGTTTTATCTGCAAAGACTGGCGACTGATTTTCAAATCACGAAGAGCGGCGAGGTCATCGCGAAAGTTCTCGCTGACTCAAATTTCAAAACGGAACTTTCTATGGCCACATGGGGGGCCGAACTCGTGCGACGATCTCAATTCGCCAGCCAAGGTGAAGCCGTGTTGGCGCTGTGGAGAGAGTTCGCTTGGAAGGACAATAACCCGATTCGAGATTTCACGATCAAACCTTCGCTGATCCTGAACGCCGAACAGGCCATCGCCCAACGACTGAAAGAATTCGCAAACACATGAAACAGGAGCCGAATGCCAGCTGGGACTACATCTCAAACTATGTCGCGTCTCAGCAACAAATCCTTGTCGGCTCTTTTGAAGACAACACGAAACCTGACGGCAAATGCCAGCGGGACTACACGGTAGAGCGCTCGCGCAAGCGAGAGGCCCAGGTTCAATTCCTGGTGGCTTCGCAAGCAGCCATAGCTCAGCAAAAAACGTCTCGCGAATTTCGTTGCCGTCTGCTTTTGAGTTTTAGAAGTTTCAATTTTTCGTGGACGACAGCTCCCTTTATCCCGAAGGGATTGCGCCACATAGTCCAGGGTTGTCCGCAACAGCGGGCCACCCTGGGATGCGAGAAGGTGCCCGTTCTACCCTGAAAGGGTTTCATCATTCGAGAAATTCCGATGACAGAACCTCTTCGGGGTACACCGACCGTTCTGGTCCTTAACCTCCCGCAGAAAAAGGTTTCGCAAATGACAGATTCCCAGATCATCGAAGTCCAAGCTCAGATTGCGAATTCGATCGCCAAAAAGCTCAACGAGAATCGAAAAGCGACGACCGTCACGAACGCAATCGAATTATTGATGATCCGGATTGTTGCTGCGGGGAATTCGCTAAGAGTTCTCCAAGAACATGCACCGCACGACGTCGCCTTCGATGGTGCGATGATTTTGCGAGGGATCTACGACTCGATGTTGCAAGCTCTGTACATCCTCAATGACCCACCGTGTCAAGAGGCCCGAGCGGCTCTGTATCTTGAATATCGCTGGATCGAGAAGAGAAAAAGAATTGAGTTATTTGATTCAAATTCGACAACGCTTGCACAGCGGCTTTCACAAAGTCCGCTTCGCCAATCGACAGAGCCAGCAATTGACCGGGAATTTCAGCGAGTTCGCGGCAACTACGAGAACTCAAAGCAGCGCCTGCGGAATCATTGGTACGAAGGAAGCTTGCGAGATTTAGCAACAACTACCGGCTTTGAGTCGGAGTACGAGGTTCTACAACAACTCCTATCAGGAGCTGTCCATGCCTCGTCACTGGCTTTGCAAGAAGGACCAAACTTTGAAGGATTTCTAGTAATGGACTTTGCTTGGC
>CAIJTL010000303.1 GCA_903823545.1 uncultured Planctomycetaceae bacterium | reverse complement strand
TTACGCAGGTCAAACTGAAGCCGCTTTTTCGCCCCGATGATGCCGAAGCTCACGATGTCGAAAAGCAGGCGGAGCTTCGACGCGAACGAAACGAGCAAATCGTGGAACTCGCTACCGAAGCGATTGCACGAACTCACAAGGAGACGAGCAAAGATCAACGTAAAGAACGCGTCTTCGACCTCGCTGTGCATCATCTGCTCGAAGCAGAATTGCAATTGGCGATCGCGGGCGAACAAGATCACATCGACGCGCTCTACGAACATGCGAGCTTGCTCTACCAACGTAACCCGAAATCAAAGGCGGCTATCGTAGCGGGAATGACGCTGATCAACTTCGCGCGCATGAACGCTCAGAAGTTTGGTCGCGAAGAACCGAAAACGCTCGAAGAGTTCGCTCGCTTGGCCCGTCAATTCGCCAAGAACTTTCCACAAGAAGAACGCCAAGCAATTCCGGTGTTGTTCGCCGCCGGACAAAGCTGTGAGTTTCATGGTCTGACTGGCGAAGCATCGCAGTGCTACGCGACGATCACCGAACAGTTTCCCGAAAGCCAAGCTGCTCAACGCGTGACGCCGATCATGCGACGATTGAATCTGAAAGGCAAACCGCTGCAACTGGCTGGACCAGCGATCGGTGGCGAGTTCCTCAATGCCGAAGAAATGACCGGCAAGCCGCTGCTCGTGGTCTTCTGGACGACGCAAGCTCAACCCTTTGTGAGACAACTTCCCAAGCTGCAAGAACTCGTCAGCCAAATTGATCCGAAGCGATTGAACGTCATCAGCGTGAATTTCGACGACGATGACAACGAGTCTGCCGTGCAAACCTTCATGGACACCAACGGCCTCAACTGGCCGACGATCTTTGAAACAGAATCTGAGAAACGGGGCTGGAATAACCCGATCGCCAGCCACTACGGCATTCAAAACGTCCCGATGTATTGGATCGCGTCATCCAAAGGGAACGTAGTCGAGATGGCCTACGACATCGACAAGATCGAACCGCTCCTCAAGAAGCTGATGGTCCCACGCAAAGCAGCCGCCAACGAAGAGAAGCCGGAAACATCAGGCAATTAAAGCTTCGGGGACTTACTCAAGCGGAGTAGTTATCAACGCAAAGCCGCAATGAACGCAAAGGGACGCCAAGAATTCATTGACCATCAAGCTCTGCGATCTCAGCGCCTCTGCGGGAGCCTTTATTCCGCATGGTTTGTTTCAACAACGATGGCGTTGGATTTATTCAAAGTGAATGCTGATCACAGAAGCGTCTTTGCGATCTTTCACGTTCATTGCGCCTTTGCGTTGAAAATGTTCCCTAACAGTTTGACCCACTTGAGTGACTCATTCGGCAAGGTCGTTTCATGAAGACATCCGCCATTCGCAGTCTGCGTCGGAAGCTCGCGGCTGATCAGCCGACATTCGGTTTGTGGGTCACGCTCGAATCACCCAGCATCACCGAGATGGCAGTCGCACTCGGCTTGGACTGGGTGGTCATCGACGCGGAGCATGGACACCTCGATTGGAAAGAGATCATCGAGCATTTGCGGGCGACGGTCCGTAGCGAGACAGTCGCGCTAGTACGACTGGAAGAACTCAATGCTGGTCTGATTAAGCGAGCGTTGGACATCGGCGCGGATGGCGTCGTTATCCCTTGGATGGAGTCGGCGGATCAGCTCAAGCAAGCGATCGCGATGGCTCGGTATCCGGTCGAAGGAATGCGCGGCATTGGTGCCGAACGAGCGACCTGCTGGGGACAGTGCTTCGTCGAGCATACCTCCGAAGCGAACGAGCATGTGCTCGTCGTGCCGATCATCGAATCGGTCAAAGCGATCCGACAAGTTCCGATGATGAGCCAAGTCGACGGAACCGAGTTGTTCTTCTTTGGCCCAGCGGATTTCTCTTCGACGGCTGGATATCGAGGTCAGTGGGAAGGCCCAGGAATTGCCGATCAGATTTTGCAGATCAAGGACACGTTGCGAAGCGCCGGAAAGAACTGCGGTGTGATCGCGACGAGCCAAGAGAATTTGCTGGAACGCCAGCAGCAGGGCTTCCGCATGATCGGCGTCGGGATCGACTCCGGTCTGTTGTTGCGATCGCTGCGATCCACATTGAATGTCATCGGCCGCGATCGTCCGATGCAGGCGTCGTTTGAACCGACCGCCTTGAAGACGGTTGCGGCACCGTTGGCTCGACCGCCGGAATCCATGCGGCCTGATCGTCCCGAAGTGATGAACGCGGTTGGATCGAGTCCGACAATGGAGATCAGCCAGGGCGTGAGCTTTGAATGCCTCGTCGGCTCGCACAACAACGCGAAGAAGCTGACGACCGGCTTCGTAACGTTCGCTCCGAGTGCTCATCTGCCGTATCACTCTCACACCTTCAGCGAGTCAATCACGTTGCTGAGCGGTACCGCGACGGTCGAAGTCGAGGGCCGCAGTTACACGCTGCAAAAGATGGACAACATCGTGATTCCATCGGGCTTCGCTCATTCGGCACGAAATGTTTCTGCACTGGAACCGGCGGTCTTTCACATCGCGATGGCGAGCGATACTCCCAGCCGAACGTTGATCAATAAGTTCTTTTCACGTCGTGCGATGCCTGACAACTCGCAAGGCTTCTCCGGTGCCGAGCGAGTCAACCGCTTTGCGACCGCAAAACGATTCGCCGCTGGGCCGAACACCGAGTTCATCGACTGCTTCAATTCCGACTTGATGCCCGGCCTCGAAATGAGTGGCGGATATGGACTGTTCCATCCGACTGGCCGGCTTCCCGC
>CAIJTL010000302.1 GCA_903823545.1 uncultured Planctomycetaceae bacterium | reverse complement strand
GCGCGCACGCCGTTGGCGTTGCGGTTAAACAGACTGCGGTGCTGCCGCCGTTATCGCGCACGCAGTGTGAATTCGGGATGTCCAAGTTCATCGACTCGGCGAGTCAACCGAAACGATTGGCCGAAAACGACCGACTTCATCCAGCCGCCGACCTTTGTCGTCACGGAATAGCCTCGACTGGTCCGACGGAGAATGTTGAATTCCAACCGCTCACCGCGCGCGTCAACCAACCAGTACTCGCGGATGCCCGCTTTCCAATAAAGGTCTCGAAGGATTTGCGTGTCCTTCTCTTCAGAACTGTCGCTGACGACTTCCAAGACCATGTCAGGCGACCCATCGAGTTCGACATGACCTGATTCCGCTCCTTCGATCAGTTCCACACGCCCTTCACGAAAGCCCGCGTTTGACACGAATGTTCCGTCTGGGTTTCCTGACAAATCGGCAACCTGATTGGTGAGTAACAAGCCATCCGGGAAAAACTTGCCGATCAACCTTCGTTTGGCCAATGATCCGAGCACCTGAAAGAACTCTTGTTTCAAGCGCAGATGAGAAAAAATTTGTTCTTTGCTCATGTCGATCCAGATTTCTCCAGCCAGGAAGAAGACTGGCGACTTCTCTGGAGCCTCTTCGGAAGAGACCCAACGCCGAAAGGATTCCAAATCGTGAATCCAAGCAGGAATTGAAAGGATTTCGCTGTCGAAGCAAACGGTACACATGGGGGACTCAATGAATGCTGTCAGTGGTTGCCACGGCTCGCACGATACAAGTTGAATGACCAAACAATAACGTTGCTGTGTTGAGGAGTGTATCAGACTTTACGTTTTTGCTTCACCCTCCATCGCGGCCCAATCGACGAGTTGGATAGGCTCTTGGATGATTTCGGTATATTCGCTGCGATGGCTGGTGCGGATGCCTCGGCCGCCGCGACCGGTGATGGAGTACTTGGTTTGGCCGAAGCTCATCGACTTGTCCGCATTGGTGCGGACCTGCAACGTGTCGCTGGGGCGAGTCATCTGCTTCATGCCCAGCACTGTGTCAGTTGCTTCAACTTTGATGCCGCGAACCCCTTTGCCCGCTCCGGAGAGAACCGGAACTTCGTCGATCTTGAAGTGAATCAGGCGAGCCTTGTGAGTCACCAAGAAGACCGACTCACCGTCACGAATCAGTTGAACCGAAACGACTCGATCGGTTGGCACGAGGCGACAGAATTTGCGACCGTTCTTGTTAGAGGCCGTGCGGAACGGGCTGAGTGGCAGCCGGAGAACGTTGCCCAACGCGGTTACGACAAGCAGATATGGTCGCGGCGCGGGATCATCTTTTTTCTGGTTGTCTTCTGGAGTGAATCGCGCGTCGGTTGAGACTGCGGCGACAATTGTGACGCCGTCTTGCATCTTGACGTGTTTGCTGATCGGCTCGCCGTAACCGCTGCTGGCGGGGACTTGGTCGATAGGCAGTGAGTAGGCGATGCCGTCACTGGCGAAGAAGACGACGGTGTCCAACGTGCTGCCGGGGACGACGTCGAGCACGCTGTCTCCCTCTCGCACGCGAGTCCCTTCTGCCTTTGCCAGCCGACCGACACGCTTGATCCAGCCTTCACGAGTCAGCACGACATTCGTGTTCTCTTTGACGATGTAAGCGGTCGCGTCGAACTCCACGATCTCTTCGGCGTTGCCGATCGACGTGCGGCGTTTATCCGGGAACTGTTCGATGAGTTCTTCCAACTCGCTACGCACGACACCCCATAAGCGGGTTTCCGAGTTCAAAATCTTGCGAATGCGATTTGCTTCAGCCTGCTTGTCGGCGAGTTCCTTGAGGATGTCGTCGATCTCCAATTTCGAGATGCGGTAAAGCTGCATCTCCAGAATGGCCATCGTCTGGACCTCATCGAGTTGCGAGAACTCTTTCATCAACTTCACGCAGGCATCTTGTTTGCCGTCGCTGTTGCGGATGATTTTGATGGCTCGATCAAGTCCGTTGAAAATGATCGCGAAGCCTTCGAGCAGATGAATCCGCTTTTCTAGTTGAGCCAACAAATATTGGAAACGCTTGCGAACAGTCTCCAGGCGGAAGTCGAGGAAGTGCCGCAACATCTCGACGAGATTGCAGCGTGCCGGAGTGAGTGCACCGTTGGCATCGGGGATCAAGCAGGTCGCGTTGTAGGAAAAGTTTTGCTCAAGTGCCGAGTGCTTGTAGAGGTACGCCATGACCATGTCGGGATCGGCGTCCTTCTTCAGCTCTAGCACGATCCGCAGGCCGAGCTTCTCGTTGGTCTCGTCATTGACCGTCAGTACCTGCGGCAGGTTGCGTCCTTCGACGATCTCCCCCAACTGCGTCATCAGCGAGCCGGTATCGACGCCATATGGGATCGAGTGGATCACGATGCGGCTATCAACTTCCTGCCGCTTTTCTTTGTCGAACTTCCACTCACCGCGCACTTTGACGGAGCCGCGTCCTTCCTCGTACATCAGCCGCAGCGACGCGCGATCGGTCACGATCCGACCGCCGAGCGGGAAGTCGGGGCCTTTGACGTATTTCATGAGTTGCGCGACGGTGACTTCCCCCTCAGCGTCGATCATGTGCAGACAGGCTCGCAACAATTCTTCGAGATTGTGCGGCGGGATGTTCGTCGCCATGCCGACGGCAATGCCGGAGACGCCGTTCGCTAGTAGGTTGGGATATCGCGCGGGCAACACGACTGGCTCTTGCTTGCGAGCATCGTAGTTCGGTCGCATCTCGACCGTGTCGAACCGCAATTCATTCATAAGCTGTTCGGCAATCGCGGTCAGTCGAGCTTCTGTGTATCGCTGATGAGCGGGGGGAAGCCCCATGATTGAGCCGAAATTCCCTTGCCCATTCACGAGCGGCGACCGCATTGTGAAGTCTTGCGCCATGCGAACGAGCGCTTCATAGACGGCGACGTCACCGTGAGGGTGATAGTTGGCGAGCGTTTCACCGACGATACCGGCGCACTTGCGTGGTTTGCCGGAGGCTAACAGACGCAACTCTTCATACATCACGTAAAGAATTCGCCGCTGCACTGGCTTGAGTCCGTCGCGCACGTCGGGAAGCGCGCGGGACATGATCACGCTCATCGCGTAGTTCAGATATCGTCGGCGTGTCTCTTGGCTGATCGAGACGTACTGCAACTGCCCTTCGCCCTCGTTGATGTTCTCTTTGTTGGTGGTTTGAACGTCTTCGTCATCGTGCTTGGGCAAGTTGTCCTCCTGACATCTCTGGCAAAACTGAATAGGCGAGCCGGAGGGCGTTAGTCCCCGGACATTGCGGTGGGGCCGGGGGCAGATGCCCTCCAGTTCCCTGAAAGTCCGCAGTAAACGATTCCGATTGGGTAATTTAGGCGGTTCCACGCCGAGGTGGCAGGTGTGAAATTCTAACGACTCTTCCGACTTTGCAAGGTTCGGCGAGTCGTCCGAATGTAGCGATCGTCGGACGAGTGACGCCTATGCCGAGGAACTGAAGCCAGACTTGACCAATACCTTCGGAACAACCGTCAAAACCGAACTCCGGTCAGTCAAAAGGCCGATTCGATGCTTCGTCACAAGGACGTGACAGCGCTGTCGGGCGGAGGCCCCCAATCCTTCGGCCACAGTCTTCATTGTGCAAACGGACGTTGCCGAAGGGGCTCAACATGCTAAAGCCAGTTCTCGTTTCGCTGATCATGGTGGGGCTTGTCGCAGTGCTTGCGACAAGTTCGTTCGCCGATCATTGGGTTTATGTGCCGCTTGGGCCAAACGGTGCGGCCGGGCCACAAGTATTCGCTCCTGCCGGAGGGCCAATCCAACAGGTCGGCGGCGTCGTGTCGCAGGGTGGCTCAAGCCTCGGCTACCAAAATGCTGTCGGTGTTGGCTATCCATACCCACCACCGCAACAGCGACAATATCCGCAGATGCACGCTCCGATGTATCCAACTCCGGTACCGAACGTTCCGGCACAAGTGGGTGGAACAGTCATAAGCAATCCGGCGTTCGCTCCACACGAGATGCTTTACCCGCATCAATACAAGGCGCTGTACCCACCCTTCTATCACAAGGTCAAAGGGGCATGGTGGTGGACTCCGTGGGGTATGGAATCGCACGACAAGTGGGAACTGCAAGGGACCGAAGTGAAAGTGAAGTACCGCAGCAGCTTCGCTCCGTTCTCCGGATTCGTCCCGCCACATCACTGGTAAGCATCACTTTGAACGACAACTTGGCCAAGCGGGTGCTCAAGGCCGTAATTGGTCAGGCTATCGCGAAGAAAGCCCCGTCAATGAACAAATGACGGGCACTCGTGCCCGTCCTACAGAGGCTCGACGAATCGAGTCATTCTTGAACGACAATCGAAAATCCACACGGATGTGGGAGCTGAAATCATGGTGTTGAGAAAACTTGTTCGATGCGGGTTCTGGCTGTTGCTGGTCGGAACCTCGCTCGTTGCGACGACTCAATTTGCGCCCGCCGCCGAGCCGTCCGAAGGTGCCAATCAGGAGGGAGTTGTTCGTCTCACGGACCAAATCCCTCGCAGTGGGATTCAGCAGATCTCGTACGCCGAAGCGGTTTCGTGCGGACAATCGGCCGCGACCGGTTGTGCAAACGGTGCTTGCCCAGCGGGGGCCTGCGGTACCGGAGCGTGTGCCAACGGTGGCTGTGCGAACGGAGCCTGTGGGCCGCGCGGCCAAATTGTACGACCGGGCCGCCCGTATGATCCGAACGATCCTTGCCGTGGACGCCGCTTGTACGGACATGGCGACCGCTGGAATCCAGAGGTTGAGTCATACACGTTCCGTGATCTTGGCCACGACACATTTGGTTGGGCGATGCCCAACAAGAACGGTCAGGGCAATGCGGGACAGAATCAATGTCAGCAGTGTCGCACTCGTGGTTCAAAATGCGATCGTTGTCGTCAAAGCCAAAGCTGGTGCTGTCAGCAATCGGATATGTTCTTCGCTCGCAATCGTCAGCAATCAGACATCATCGGAGCGCACATCCGAGGGAAGCTCGCGTTTCTGACTCCGATGGGAAATGGTGGTGCGGGTGCTCCGCCATTCGGTTGCTATCAACTCGTGTACCCGGTCGCTCCGGACTACGTCCATCCGAATGACATGCAGCAACAATACGGTGCTCAAGGTTACGGAGTCCCGATGTCAGTGCCACTCGCTCCGAATGTTCGTCACACGATGAACTACTCTGCGGGAATGCCAGCCAGTCGGCTAACGCCGATCTCGAATGTGATTCCGCCACAACGCTGCCCGTAACACAAACGCGCCATGCCCGCCCCATCGAGGCAAGCTCGGTGGGGTGATGTTAAGTTCAAACGCTCAACAATCTCATCGGGGCCAACCGGCACCCGTTCGCTGAAACCGTAAAGGGAGACGTCATGAAGACCACGTTGCTCAAAGGATTGAGCCTCGCCGGACTCTGCTTAATAGCAGTGTCCATGGCAACGACCGCAAATGCTCAGTCCGGATATCCGTGCCCGCAAGAATGTCCGCCGCAATGCCAGCAATGCCCAACCGGTTGTCGCTCGAGTTGCTGCAATCCATGCGGCGTCTGTTGCCTCGGCTGCAAGCACAACGATTGCTGCCTGCACGCGATCAAAATGTGGGCCTTGTGTCCCAACTATTACATCCTGCCAGCCGATTACGGCTGGAACGCACCGACCAAGGTGCCCGTCGTTCGGAAGAATGTGGCTTACTACCGCTACTACCCAGAAAACTGGTACGGCACCGGTCAGGCAAACGGAGCGCAATACCGCGCCTATCCAGTGGCCGCGAATCCGACTGATACAACGCAACTCGGTTACACCTACCAACAAGTCCCATATTGGCAGCCACAACCAAGACGTTTGCCTCCAGTCCCAGTTCCGTCACAGTGGCACGTGCGCGAAGCTCACCGCAACTACTACGGACAATATCAGAGCTTTTACACTCCGATTCACTACCACCAACCGGCGGTCGGAACTTACATCGTGACGCCGATGCAATCGGCTCAGCCTTGTCCGGTTCAGCGACACGCAGTTCCACAGCAGTTGGAGGCGATTCCGCCGACACCAGAGCCAGCGGGACAGCCACAGAGATTGGAACCGATTCCAGATGCGCCGCCTCCGCCACCCGAACCGAAATCAGCCAAGAAGTCTTCAACGAGTTCATCCTTGTCGATGCTCCGTCGCAGGTAGTCGGTCGGTTTCATGGCAAGATCAAACAACAGGGACGCGAGGTGCAAACTTCGCGTCCCTGATGTTTTGTTTGAATGCCTGCCGGAGTTCGAACAGATTTGGTATCCAGTTGGCGAATACTTTTTTGAAGCGCAGAGGCCACGGAGTTCGACGCAGAGTTCGCAGAAATTTCTCCGCGTCTTCTGCGTGTATTCTCTCGGCGTTCTCAGCGTTTCCAGAATGCGGACCGGCGAGGACATCCCGTCTGTTTAACAACCTCAGCGGTGTCGCCAAAAGTTGTTGTCGCACGCAGTAGGAGTTGACGCCCCTGGCTCCCTTCTCATTGCTACGCCGATTCCTCTACTCTCCCGCCCGCTTACTACTGACCTCAAACCCCAAATCGGTTGCCCATGAAGACTGACGAACTGCGTGAGAAGTATCTGGCTTTTTTCGAGACCAAAGGTTGCGTGCGCCGAGCCAGCGATGTGCTCATTCCGCGAGATGACAAGACAGTCCTCTTCACTCCCGCGGGAATGAATCAGTTCAAGAATCAGTTCCTTGGTATCGGCCCGATCGACTTCACGAAGGCAACCACTTGCCAGAAGTGTCTGCGCACGGGCGACATCTCAAACGTCGGTGTGACGGCATATCACCACACGTTCTTCGAGATGCTCGGCAACTTTTCCTTCGGTGACTATTTCAAGAAGGAAGCGATTCACTGGGCGTGGGAATTTCTCACCACGAAGAAGTGGCTTGGTCTCGACCCCGAGCGACTAAACATCACGGTGTATCTCGACGACGATGAGGCGTACGACATTTGGCATAACGAGGTCAAAGTCCCCGCGAACCGAATCACTCGCTGCGACGAGAGCGAAAACTTTTGGCCTGCGTCGTCACCTTCGCAAGGGCCGGACGGAGTCTGCGGGCCATGCAGCGAGATCTATTACTTGCCTCCCGGTTCGGAAAAGACTGTCGAAATCTGGAACCTCGTCTTCACGCAGTTCAACCGCGTCGGAGCACCGCCGAACAATTTGCAGCCTCTGCCGATGAAGAACATCGACACGGGTATGGGACTCGAACGCTGTGCTTCAACGTTGCAGGGAGTGCTCAGCAACTTCGAGATCGACATCCTCAAGCCGATGTGCATCGCCGCAGGTGATGCGGTTGGAGTGAAGTACGAATACAGCGCTCCGCAAGGCCGAGCTTGTCGCCGAATTGCCGATCACGTTCGAGCTTGCACGTTCGCCATTCACGAAGGGGCGTTGCCTGGCAGCGACAAAGAAAACTACATCGTCCGGTTACTGCTTCGCCGTGCAGCACTCGAAGGCTATCTGCTGGGAAAGCACGATCCGTTCTTGCACACGTTGGTCCCGGCGATCGTCGCTGGCATGAAGGCCGCGTATCCGGAAATCACGCAAACGGTCGAGTCAGTCGCGAACGTCATCCGCGAAGAAGAACAGCAGTTCCTGACGATCGTTGATCGCGGAATGCCGAAGTTTCAAAAGCTGGCCGACAAAGCCAAATCGAGTGGCGGCGTCCTTTCGGGTGAAGCGGCGTTTGACTTGCATCAGACCGACGGCTTCTTGATCGAACTGACCGAATCGCTGGCCGCACAGGCTGGTATTAAGCTCGACAAAGCCCGTTTCGATGAATGCGTCAAAGAGCACGAAGCGAAATCTGGAAGCGGCGCATTCGCGAATTCTGTGATGGCTGCCGGGCCG
>CAIJTL010000301.1 GCA_903823545.1 uncultured Planctomycetaceae bacterium | reverse complement strand
GATTCTCAATCAGAAGTTGCCGAACTCGCATCGGAGGCCGGTTCGGCGAAACAGGTGGCGGACGCCGCGTGTCAGTTTGAAAAATCGCGAACCGGATTCGCTCCAGCGTCTGTGACTGCCGTGCTAGAGAACCACTCGATGGTGATCACTCTGCACGGAGTATTGTCATCGGCAGAGAAAGATCTCACCAAAACACCGGACGGTGCGGATCAAGTGCGAGATTTGCATCGACAGATTTTCCGCACGTCCTGTGCTCCATTGCGGAAGAAGATGGAGACCATCACTGGCGTTGCCGTTCTCGAGGCAACATCAGAAACCAATCCCGATACCGACAGTGTCGTGCAGGTCTTTCGGTTGGCTGCCAGTGTCCCCTCCAGCACATGGAACGAATCGATGGGCGAACTGACATCGATTGATCCATCGTACGGCAAGAAAGAACGCGTGTTAGACGGCGAGGGCTAGAACGCACCGCTGCCAGAGATTTCGTGATTAAGGATCCCGACAATGAATGCAAAACTAGAACAAACTTCCTCCGTCTGGATGCAGATCGGAGAGATTGCCGTCCACACCGCGTTGGCGGAGGACGTCGAGACCGATGTTTGCGTCGTGGGTGCGGGCATCGCTGGTATGACGACCGCGTACATGCTGTTGCGGGAGGGAAAATCGGTTGTTGTGCTGGATGATGGCCCGATCGGTGGAGGGCAAACAGAACGGACGACGGCTCACATCACCAATGCAATCGACGATCGCTACGTGCAAATTGAGGACTGGCACGGCCAAGAGGGAGCACGACTGGCAGCCGAAAGTCACACGTCTGCGATCGACCAAATCGAGACCATCATCAATCGTGAGGATATTCAGTGCGACTTCGAGCGACTGGATGGTTACCTCTTCAGCTCGCAGAGCGACTCCTCGAAACTGATTGAACAAGAACTGCATGCTGCCCGACGGGCCGGGCTGTCGAACGTCGAACTCGTTACGCGTTCCCCACTCGCTACCTTCAATACCGGCACTTGCTTGCGATTTCCTCGTCAGGGGCAATTTCATCCTCGCAAGTATCTTGCGGGACTAACGACAGCCATCCTGCGTATGGGCGGTCGTATCTTTACACAGACGCATGCAGAAAAAATCGAGAGCGGCCCTCCTGCACGCATTCGGACACGTCAAGGCTCTATGGTCACGGCGGTCTCGGTCGTGGTAGCGACGAATTCTCCTTTCAACGATTTCGTCACGATCCATACGAAACAAGCTCCCTATATGACTTATGTGTTGGCCTTCGCTCTGCCGCGAGGAGCAGTCACGAAAGCGCTCTATTGGGACACGCAAGCCCCTTATCACTACGTTCGGCTCCAAACGCTTCCATCCGACAGATTGATCGGCGAGCGACTTGGTGACCCACAAACTGAGGAACTTTTGATCGTCGGTGGTGAGGATCACACAACAGGTCAGGCCGATGACGCTGAAGAGCGTTACGCCCGACTTGAAGCGTGGACCCGAGAACGCTTTCCCGTTGTCGGTAGTATTCGAAGCCACTGGTCGGGACAGGTCCTCGAAACAATCGACGGCCTCGCGTTCATCGGACGAAATCCGCTCGACAGCTCGAACATTTACATCGCCACAGGGGATTCTGGTCAGGGAATGACGCATGGCACGATTGCCGGAATGTTGCTCACGGACTTAATCGTCGGTCGGCAGAATCCTTGGACCGCTCTCTATGACCCTGCTCGCAAGACACTGCGCGCTGCCGATCGATTCTTGAAGGAGACTCTCAACGTCGCCGTTCAATACAGCGCTTGGGTGACTGACGGAGACGTCGGCTCCACTCAAGAGATTGCGAACGGAAAAGGGGCCGTGCTCTGGCGTGGCCTCACCAAGGTGGCGGCGTATCGGGACGAACTTGGTTGTCTGCACGAATGCTCGGCCATTTGTCCGCACCTCGGCTGCATCGTCGAGTGGAATCACAATGAAAGCACGTGGGACTGCCCCTGCCACGGGTCAAGATTTGAGAAGCAGGGACAACTCATCTGCGGTCCCGCCAACAAAGACCTTGCTGCGACCCATGAGGCAGCGGTCCCACAAGAATCCGGAGTGGCCTCAGATGCATGAACAAGCAACTGCAGCGAGCGGTCATGACACATGCCATTGGTCGTTTCGCTTCCGAACAGCCTGCTGATATTAAGAAGGTGGTAACAGCGATGAACTATGTGAGTTGCGTCGGATTGACTTTATCAATGATTAGCCTGCTATGTCTCGGCGTCTCTGGGCCGGGCTATCGATTAGGACTGTGGGGTTACAAAACCGGTATTAGCTTCGTGAAGTACTCAGGCTTCATCAGTTTGGCTGCCGTGCTTGTGTGTGTTGTTGGTTTAGCACTCTGGTATTGGGAAGCGGCATCAGAAGGACGGACCTACGCACTCATTGGTCTCGTTGTCGGCGGTTGTGTTTTAGCTTTGATGCTGAAGTGGAAACACAATTTGAACAGCGTGCCGTACATCCACGACATCTCAACGGACACCGAGAATCCGCCGCTATTCGTAGCCATTCTTCCGCTTCGAATCCAAGCGGACAATCCAGCCGCGTACGGCGGTGCGGAACTCGCCAAACAGCAACACATTGGCTATCCGGATCTGAAGTCTGGCTCAATGAGCATTCCGCCTGCCAAGGCTTTTCCACTGGCGCTGCAAGCTGCTAATGCCATGGGCTGGAAGATTGTGGACTCCGATCCTGAATCACTGCGGATCGAAGCGACTGACACCACTTGCTGGTTTGGATTCAAGGATGACGTCGTCGTGCGACTCACACCTTTACCGACAGGAAGCCGCATTGATGTTCGCTCAGTCTCACGAGTCGGCAAAAGCGATCTCGGCACTAATGCCCGTCGAATCAAGGCATATTTGGCACGAATGAAATAGCCGAAAGATTTCGAGAATGGTTTCCGTCAGCACTCTTTTTACGGGAGCTACAGCGATGAACTGGGATCAGATCAAACGCAATTGGAAACAGGTTAGGGATCAAATCAAGGTCACTTGGGACAAACTGAGTGACGACGATCTAACGATGATTGCTGGAAGGCGCGAGCAACTCACCGCATTCCTTCAAAAGCGATATGGGTTCGAGAGAACGCTCGCAGAGAAGAAGGTTGATGATTTCGCACAAGGTTTAAATTCATAATTCGATGACCTCTCAATAACGAAAGGACACAAATCATGGGGCCGAAGGAAGCCTTCGTGGAAGAGCACGAGGCTCAACTCAGTCTGTGGGATACGCAGATCGAACACCTGGAAGCGGTGGCAGACAACGCACGAGCGGAACCTTGGATTCCGTATTTCAAACATCTGCGCTCGCTGCACATTCAACGAAAGACGGTTCACGAGAGTTTGCGTGAAGTGAAACTTGCGAACGAAGACAAATGGGAAAGCCTCAAATCCACCATGGAAACTGATTGG
>CAIJTL010000300.1 GCA_903823545.1 uncultured Planctomycetaceae bacterium | reverse complement strand
GTCGATTGCCATTAAAGTTGCGAAGCCGTTGCTCGACCTGATCGGCATGATTTTGTTTGCGGGAGTCATGTTGTCGTATAGCGTCCCGCTCACGTTACTCGGCGTTATTTCGGCCGTTTCAACGTTGCTGTTGTTTCGGTGGATGGTACGAAAACGTGAAGCGGCGGATTCGCGGTTGGGACGAGAAAACGGCAAGTTAATGGGAGCAACACTCGCCGGAATTCAATCACTTGAGACTTTGAAGTCATCCGGTGACGACGTCTTCTTTGCAAAGTGGTCAGCGAAACTCGCCAAGGCCAACGACGCTCGGCAACAGACAGAACTTTCAATGCACGCTCTCGGGATCTTGCCGGGCCTATTAAGCAACATCGCATCGACGTTGATCTTCCTATTTGGCGGTTACCAGGTCATTCAGGGCCAGATCACGATCGGCATGTTAGTCGCGTTTCAAGCGTTGATGTCGGCGTTTTTGCAACCACTGGAGTCATTCGCGCGTCTCGGTCCCACTCTGCAAAAGCTGCGAGGACAACTGCAGCGGTTGGATGACGTTCTGGAATATCCGGTGCCACAAGCTCCAATTCGAAGCGCCACATCGACACTAGCCCGACTCTCTGGTCGCTTAGAGCTTCGGAATGTGACCTTTGGCTACAGCCGATTGAGCCCACCGGTCATCGAAAACTTGACACTAGAAATCAAGCCCGGCCAAAGAGTTGCACTTGTTGGAACAAGCGGCTCAGGGAAATCGACGGTCGCTCGACTGGTCTGCGGACTCTACGAACCTTGGTCCGGCGATATCTTGTTTGATGGGCGACCACGTGAAGAGATTTCCGACTCGGTCTTCGCAACCTCTTTGTCGCTCGTAGAGCAGGACATCACGATCTTTGAAGGGACCGTCCGCGACAATCTATGTTTGTGGGATCGAACAGTCCCGGATGAAGCATTGACCGATGCGGTGCATGACGCAGACTTCGATGACGTATTGGCGGCGTTGGCCGGCGGCCTCGAAGGACAACTTTTTGAAGGTGGCCGAAACCTAAGCAGCGGACAACGTCAGCGAGTGGAAATCGCACGAGCGTTGGCTGCCGATCCGCGACTTCTGGTCCTTGATGAAGCCACGAGCGTTCTCGATGCCGAAACCGAACAAATCGTCGTCACGAATTTGCGTCGTCGAGGTTGCTCATGCCTCGTGATCGCTCACCGTCTCAGCACTGTCCGCGATTGCGACGAAATCATCGTACTTGAGCAAGGTCATGTTGTTGAGCGAGGAACGCATGACGAACTTTGGAAAATGGGAGGCGCGTATGCGCGACTGGTGGAAAACGAGTGAGGCGATCTTCGGTGTTAGACCGCAGCCAATTGCCGGTTGAGGATCACACCACAACCGAGCAAGAGACAAACATCACAAGACATAGACAAGTCCAATCCCGACACTGCAACCATGACTTCAACGACTCAAACACATCCGACCGTCATGCAATCCAACAGCACAATCGTGCTCGACCGGACGGACGCCGTGTGGCTTGTGGAGTCAGGAAACGTTTCCATTTTTTGTGCGACGCTCGATGAACAAGGAATGATTGGACCTCGCCGGTTTCTATGGGAGGCCAAAGAGGGAAGCCTTTTAGTTGGTGGGGTCTTCGCCAATCAAACGTTGCTCGCCGTCGCATTCGCCAAAGCCTCACTTTGTGAAATTCAACCATCAGACCTAGAAGCTCGATGCATAGATCGATTGGCTTCGTTTGGCGAATTGATACGAAGGTTTT
>CAIJTL010000299.1 GCA_903823545.1 uncultured Planctomycetaceae bacterium | reverse complement strand
GTTGAAGTCGAGATGGCTGCCGTGCTTCAGGCCGAGATCGGTGCCGCCGGCGAACACGAGCGGGAGATTCGCATTGCCGTGGCTGTGGCCGTAGGACATGCCGCTGCCGAAGAGCGCCATTGTTGTCCCCAAGAGGGGCTTGCCGTTGAGATCTTTCGTCTCGGCAAGTCGCGTGAGGAAGTAGCTGTATTGCTCGATGGCGAACGTGTCGTAGTTCGTCAGCTTTTCCATGTACCCGACATCGCCGCCGTGATGGCTGAGCTGGTGGCGCGACTCGGTGATACCGATTTCGGGAATCGCGAACGCATCGCCTTCGCCGCCGAGGCTGAACGTCGCGACTCGTGTCACGTCGGTCTGAAACGCTAGCACGATTAAGTCGTAGACGGTGCGGAAGTAGTCGCCCGCTTGCGTGTGAGGAATATCGCGATTGGTGCGCTTGCGATCGTCATCAGCAATTGTCGGCAGCGGAGTATCAAGCCATGCATCGGCTCGTCGCGTGCGAAGTTCGGCTTCTCGAACCGAAGTGAGGTATTGATCGAGCCGCCCTTTATCCGCCGCTCCCATCGACTGTTCGAGCTTCCGCACTTCCGCCAAGTTGGCATCGAGCACGCTCCCTTTGCGACGCAGCGTTCGCCGTTGGGCCGTCTTGCCACCTTTCGGTTCTGCAAACAACGACGCGAAGATCTCGCTGCAACGACGCATCGACGGCAACCGCACTCCGTCCGCCGTCCAGCCGAGCGAATCTCCGGTGAGAGCGATCTCCATCGACGAGTAACGCGTGTGCTTGGCCGTGATCTCGGCCATCTTCTGATCGACCGAGATCGTGTTCTTGTCCGAAGGCCCGAGCTTCCCGCCGGTCAGCCACACCGAAATGCAATTGTGATGGTGACTCAGCGCACCGGGATGATGCAGCCCGCTGATCGGAGTAATAACCGAGCGATGCTTTTCGAGCGGCTTGAGCGACCGTGAAAATTGATAATCTTTGCCCGGCGTCGTGATCTGATAATTCAACGAATGCACGCCGTTCGCGAGATAAATGAACGCACTGCGTTTCGGCGTCTCCGTCTTCGTTTCTGCGGCTCGCAGAGGAACCATGCACTCCAAAAACGGCAGCGAGATGCAGGTACCCATCGCCTTGAGGGCATGCCGACGATTGAGCAGCCACGATTGGGATAAGTAGTTCATGGTTCTTGGTTCCTTTTCTTGTTTGGAAGTACCTTGTTTTGAAGCACCAAAGGTGCGTCGCATACCAGCCTGGGGCAACGCCCCAGAATCGAAATGACATTGTTTGTTAAGGGCCAACGGCCCGATCCAATCACCAACAGTCGTTAGGGGCGGGCCGTTGGCCCTCATTCTCATTCTGAATCACGAACCTGGGGCGTTGCCCCAGGCTGATATGGAATGGGCCTTTGGCCCGAAAACTTCCTGACACTCGTTCTAATGATCATCGCTTCCTGATGAGGTCAGACAGCGCCACGGCGCGGATGATGTCTTTCACTCGGTAGTCGCTCTTCTTGGCTTCGGCTTCGATCAGCTTCAGGTCGTCTTGATCGTCAACGGTCAGGACTCGGCGGAGGGCGTAGGTGCAAAGGTGCTCGATGAAGGCCCGCGCAACCTTGTCGCGGTCCTCGATCAACAGCCGTTTGAAATGGCTGGCATCCGTGAACGGACGACCGTCGGGCATCAAACCGGCGGCATTGATCAAGGGGTCCTCACCGAGGCCC
>CAIJTL010000298.1 GCA_903823545.1 uncultured Planctomycetaceae bacterium | reverse complement strand
TTCGCGAGCAACGGATGAAACGGAATCACCGCGTCCCAGATCTTGTCGAGTTCATCGATCGCCGCTTGTTGATGAGGTATCGCGAGGTCCGGCTTGCGAGCCGATAATCGAGAGGCCGCTGCGGACATCTTTTGCTCGGCGGTGTCGGCCCAGCCTTGCAGCAGCGCGATCCCCTCATCGATTTCCTTCGAGTTCGGCTGCGGTGTCGTCGCTCCTCCCGGCGGAGTCTGCGGTTTGAGATCGTGGGCGATCTTATCAAGTAGAGTCGGGATCTCTTCGCGAAGCTCCTCTTGAGCCCGCTTCAACTCTGCGAACGCATCAGCCGTTGCGGTGATCGGGAGGTGTTTTGCTGTCTCTCGCAACGCGCCCTGAGTCTGAATCAGGTATTCGAGAAACGCGATGAGGTTCGATTCGTCGCGCCGCTTTTGGCGATCGTGCTCGCGCCACTTTTCCGAGTAGTACTTGATCCACTGCCGAACGAGTTCCAGATTGCGTCGCGATGAGGAGTGTTCCGGTTGCAGTTCCAAGCAGTGCCGGTACGCGACGATCGCCTGCTTGAGTTGATCGAGAATCTCCTGCCGCTTCTCGACCGGGACTGCTTCGGGTTGTTCCCCCGTCAACTTTCGAGCGTGCTCGGCAGCCAGCGTGCCGAGATTGAAATGCGCGGCGGTGGCGAGCGAACGATCCTGACTCAAGCCGGCTCGCAGATACGCATCGCGAGCCTTTTCGAGATCCCCCTGCCGATGCCAGGCACACGCTTCGTCAAACGCGGCAATCGCAGCGGTGGGGGATTTCTGTTTGTCGAGCTCTTCGCTCGCCGCCGAAAACTTCTCACGAGCCGCGTCGTATTTTTCGTTGGCGTAGAGACTCAAGCCGTCGCGAACAGAAGCACGCGGTTCGGCGGCAAGCGTATCGCTGCCGAATGCGATGAGGGCCAGCACACTAACCCGAAGCGTCAGCGAGGGCGAGCGTTTCACGGGACTACGAACAAGACTCGACGCGGTCGGGGCGTCGATGAAGCGTTCGCCCTCGCTGACGCTTCGGGTTAGTAGAGCGCGCCGATACGGAGAAAGGCACAGGTCGATCAGCAGTGCTGCCAGCGCGATCGCCAGAAACCACTGGAACTGTTCGGCTCGGCGGATGCGTTGCTGACTCGCGGAGTCGTTACCTCGTTTGCCTTGCAGATGGGTGACGTACAGCTCAGCCAAGTCATAGGCTCGCGTGCTAACCGGGATGTAAACCCCCGACGTCTTGAGCGCGATCTCTTGCAGCAGGTTGCCGTTGAGTTTGCTCCAGACTTGCTCTCCCTGATATTCGACGAAGTTGTTCGCGTCTCCTTTCTGCGGAATGCGAGCCCCTTTCTCGGTGTCACCGAGTCCGACGGTGAAGATCGTTACCTGCCGCTCCGCCGCGACCGCCGCTGCCTCCAACGGATACGACTGCTGATCGTCACCGTCAGTGATTAGCAGCACGGCTTGATCTCGATCGGCTTTCGCTTGGAAGACCTCGAGCGCTTTGCGAATCGCATCGCCGATCGTCGTGCCCCCTCGCGGAGCACTGTCGGGATTGAGTTCCTCCAACGCTCGGCGGAATGAGTCGTAGTCCACGGTCAGCGGGCACTTCACGACCGCCTGTCCGGCGAACGCGATGAGACCGACTCGCTCCCCTTCCAACCGATTGATCAGAGCCGACACATCCAGCTTGGCTCGCTCCAACCGAGACGGCGGCACATCCGACGCGAGCATCGAACGCGAGACATCAATCAACACATACAAATCGCTGCCGCGCGGCACGACTTGTTCGTACTGCATCCCGAACTGCGGTCCCGCGAGAGCGACCAGTCCCATCACGATCGCCACTTCGCGCAGCGTAAGCTTCATCCAAAACCGCAGCCGAGATTCCGTCGGCAGAATTCGCGACCACATCGCCTGAGCCACGAACGACTCGCGCGCGCGACGTCGCTGACGATCCGAATACATCGCTAACGCCAGCCACGCCACGCACAGCGGCAGGATCAAGTACAGAGATTGAGGATGTTGCCAGTCCATATTGCTATTTCTCACTAGCACGACGCGCAAGCGAGTGGTTGCGGTGTCACGACACTAGACCACTCGCTTGCGCGTCGTGCTGTTCTGCGTCACGGTAACGAACGAAAACGGGTCTCCTGCAAGACGCCGATCGCCAGCACCAGCGCGAAGCCAGTGCCGGCGAACCAAGGGAACAGCTCGGTGTACTCTGAGAACTTGGTCTCTTCAAATTGCGATTTCTCCAGCCGGTCGATCTGCGCGTAGACCTGCGACAAGCCTTCCGAATCCGAGGCGTGAAAGTATTCGCCGCCGGTCGTCTGAGCCATTTCGCGGAGCAGTTCCTCGTCGATCCGAAACTGCGCCGGAACGAGCACTCGCTTGCCGAACTCATCTTCCTGCGGGAT
>CAIJTL010000297.1 GCA_903823545.1 uncultured Planctomycetaceae bacterium | reverse complement strand
GCAGACTTGGTGGAGCGTTGTGTTGGTCGCTGCCGGAGGGGCCGTTGGTGCATTGGCCCGCCACGGTAGCAACGAATTCTGCAAGCGATTGACGACGACCACACTTGGCCGCTTTGTCCCCGTAAGCACGTTGCTGGTTAATGTCGTCGGCTGCTTGCTGATCGGCGTCCTGATGGCCCTGGTCCGACGTGGGCAACTTTCCGAAGAATGGCGGTTGCTCTTAGTGACGGGAATCCTTGGAGCACTGACGACCTTCTCCGCATTTAGTTTTGAGACCGTCATGCTCGCGAGAGAAGAGTCGTTTGGCTTGGCTGCGTTGAACACGCTCGCCAATGTCGCACTCAGCTTGTGCGCTACGTGGATCGGATGGCGATTGTGTCACTGACGCGCATCTCCGCTGAGCACTGACAAAACGCAACTGATGTTTCCAAAACACATCGACGTGGTGTTGCCGTTTCGCCACAGGACGCCGCCTCCGTCTTTGGGTCTTTACAAAACAACTCGTTTTTTCTCGGTAAATTCAGGGTTTGAGACATTCGTTTCAAATCCTTGACGCATTTGGCACCCACTTTGTTCAAAGAGCGAACAGATCTCGAAGAAGTTGTTTACGAGGTCTCTTGGAAACGTCCTTTGTCTCCTCTTTGTGATCGCTGGGGCCTCGATATGAGCAAGCCGATCGTTGTTGTTTGTAGCCGTAATCCGATCTTCTCTTCTGACCTGTCGATGGCGGTGTCGGAACGATTTGATGTGCAACTTGCTGACACAGTGCAACGTGCAGGTGAGTTAGCGTTAAAGCATCAAGCTCAAGCCTTGATCGGTGACTTTCTGATTGTGACTGACGGAGGTCATTCACACGAACACGTTTTCACACAGGTAAGACAGCGACTGACTGACCTCCAAGCATTGTTGTTGACCTCCGAAAACTGCCCCGAGCCAATCGAGCGGCTTGTCGCATGTGGCGGTGTCACGCAAATGCGTGGCAATGTCGCCGTCGACAAAATCGCCGCTTGGCTCAATGACAAATTCCCAGCGAAAGTTGCCGAAATTGAAACTCCGGATTCAGGGGCAGCGAAGCCGTCCGTGTCTGCTACTGCGCCAGGTGAGCCACAATCAGTCTTGCACGGAATCTCGCGACGTTTCGAAACGAGCACACCGCAATTGAGGCGGATGCTGGTTGACCTTGAAGTGGCCGCTCAACACGACGTCACCGTCCTGCTCATCGGTGAAACAGGCTCAGGCAAAACGTACCTCGCCAATTTGATTCATGAAGTCTCGCCGCGACGAAAAGAAGCCTTCATGCATGTCGCTTGCGGTGCGCTGCCAAGTGAATTGTTCGAAAGCGAACTCTTCGGTCACGTGAAGGGCTCCTTTACAAGTGCTCACGCCGACAAGGAAGGAAAGTTCGTCGCGGCCGGACGAGGGACGATTCTGTTGGACGAAATCGACGTGCTCGGCCCAGAACAGCAAGTGAAGCTGTTGCGTGTGATCGAAACTGGCGCGTTCGAGCCAGTTGGCTCCAATCGCACGATGCAATCGCAAGCACGTCTGGTCGTCGCAAGCAACCTTGATCTCAAGCCACTGGTCGAGAAAGGTCGCTTTCGCCCAGACCTCTATTACCGACTCAATATGTTGAAATTTGAGCTGCTACCATTACGTGACCGGAAGCCGGACATCGGCAACTTAGTCCGTCGGTTCGTCCAACAATCGGCACAGAAACACAACATCAAGATCGACCATATCGACGAGAGCCTGTTCGCCGCGCTGTATGCCTATCCTTGGCCAGGCAACGTTCGCGAACTGGAAAACGTCATTCAACGGGCGGTTATCTATTGTCGAAACGGTGTGCTTACGGCAGATCAGTTACCACACGACATCCTGTTGGGCAATGCAGGCCCGACGAACGACCCAACCGTGCAACTGCACTCATCAAATGCGGCACAGGACTCGGCGACACTTAACCGCCAGATCTCGCTCACAGAGCGTGACATCATTGAGCAAACGCTGTTGAAGAATAACTTCAGCCGCACCAACACGGCGAAGGAATTAGGGATCAGCCGCGTTACGCTCTACAACAAGATGAAAAAGTACGGCATGTCACAATGATCGTTTGCGGCCACACGTGGAGTCAGCGAGGGCAATCACTGCTCAGTATTTTGAATACATTCACGATCCAAGCACTCGTTCATCGGCATGTGACGAAATCACTCAAACGATTGCCTTCGCTGACAATTCGCTGTGTTTGATCACTGCAATTGCACGAGCTTTGAACCCGAGTAGTAATAACGGACGATTTCATAAGCCGACTTACCAGCCTGCCCCTGGCCTCGCGCGCCCCATTGGCACAGTCCAGCAGCATGACCGTGACCTCGACCGGAAAACTGCAGTTTGTCAGCTTTTTCCGTAACGGAAAAGAACGGGCTATAGACCTTTCCTGGCGGCAACAAACGTCGCAATGTTGCTGCGGAGATACGATAAGTTCGTTTGCCATCGCGCACTTCAAATTCAGGAACTTCGAGTCCTTTGCTTGGCTGACCGCTCGCGAGCTTAATTGTTTGGAGGCGGTCGAACGATTTTCCTTCACCTCGAAAATACTCTTTCAATTTGTCGCTGACCGTTGTTTTCGAAAGCTCTGATTCCCAGCGATACAAGTTTGCCTCGCGGCAAAAGTCACATGGGACGCTTTTCAATGCTGTAACAGCATCTGAAAAGACAGCGGCCCCTTGAGTTGTCTGTCCGCCACAAACTGCAGAGTAATACGTGCGAAAAAGGCGTCCCTGAAACATGGCGACGATGCCGGTCGTTTCGCGAACGATTTGTCGACTTGCTTCGCTTTCACCCGCTAGACGCCTGGAGCCATCGCGATATTGAAATCCGAGATATTTTTGGCTGCTCGTTGATGCAAAGAGATCAAACTCTGCATTCCCTTCTCCGCTTCGAAGGACGTCGAGTGCATACGTTCGAGCAACGATTGCTTGCGCTTTTCGGGCTTCGACACCAAATGATGTGGGCATCTCACTGTCGACGACACTCGCCAAATACTCAGAAATCGG
>CAIJTL010000296.1 GCA_903823545.1 uncultured Planctomycetaceae bacterium | reverse complement strand
GAGCAGAATGCCGGGATCGAGTACCTCGGCATTGGACTGTTGCACGATCTCCTGGCGGATCGTCAGCTTCTGCCGCACCGCCTGAAATGCTCGGCGGTCGCCATCGGGTTGTTCGCGAGAGCTGACAACCCATTGCCCATCCGCGTCGATGTCACTCAGCACGTAACCGCGAAACAGCGGCTCGCGAAGCCCCATCGCTCGCGCGTGGCGATTGATTTCGAGCGGCTGATTCGTTTCTTCATCGAACAAACGCACGACCAAGACGACATCATGATTCGCCTGCCCGTCGTCGAGCTGCTGCTGGGGATCGTTCGGATTGTTTTCAGGCTTGTTCGGGTCTTTGAGCTTCTTGTCCTGCTCCTGCTTCTTCTCGTTGAGCTGCTTCTTCGCCTCTTCTTTGGAGACTTTCTCAGCGATCGTGAATTCGAGCGGTTCGGTCTTCGTGAGATTGTGCGTCGGCAGGCGATTGTCTTGAGCCTCGATCCAGAACTTGATTTTGTCGCCAGCTTTCAACTTGAGCGTCTCAAGCGAAAAGTCATGTTTCACGCTGACTTCTTGCTGAGCACCGTCAAAGAGCGGCTCGTCAATGACGTCGTCTTCCGCACGCGCGATCTTCAACGTGACCGTTCGGAGTTTGAAATCGGGATCGCGAGCGGCAACGACGAAAGGCACGACGCCGTTTGCGGGCATCTCTGTGCTCGCGGTCGGGTCGAGCAGCGCGACTTGTGGCGCTTGATCGAGTCGCACGTTGATCGGGTAAACGGTCGGCTTCGGATCGGGGTTCCCTTCGTCATCCCAAACTCTGACGCGATAATACTTCGGGAATTTGTTGTCTTGCTGTCGCGGCTCCGCTCGCCAATTGATCGCGAGCGTTTTTCCCTCTTCGATTTTGACCGACGGGCCAGGATAAACACCGGCGAAGTCTTCGGTGTCCGCGAACTCAAGTTCAGCACGCTTAATCGGCAAATTGGTCGTGCCGCGGAGAATGACCGCTGTACGCTCCCAAACGTCGATCGCTCCGCCGTTTTGCGTGCGCGGATCAAGCTCCATGTATTCGGGGTACTGATATCGCTGCTCAGTGATCGTCGCCGACGGCGGCGTGATGATCGTGACGCGGTATTCCGGTGACCGTGCGTCTCCCGCCACCACGTAATATGCAAAACTCTGCAACAGCCCTTGCCCGTCTTCGCCGAGCACTCCTTCAAAGTGTTGTGGCTCCGTGCTCGGACTCAGTTCAAACGGCTCATCGACAAAACGGCGGTCGGCGGTCGTGAAGTGCAACATCACTTTGCTCGGCAATTCGCCGCGGAGATGCACTTCGATCGGCAGAGATCCGCCCGCTCGCAGCTTCGCGTCCCCCGGTTTGACTTCGAGGATTTCTGTTTGTGTTGCTGGCGTGACATTCGTAAATGGGGCGATCGCTCGCAGAACAGACGGACCGAGTTGCTTCGGACTGAGGACCGAATACAAACAAAACGCAACGACGATGCCGAACAACACGTACAACGTGTGGAGCAACGGGCGTTTGTCGATCGCATCGTCGATGTTCAACTTCGTGAGTGTGACAGCCGCACGCTTTTCCATTGTCGCCAGAATCGCTGGCGAAACCTCGCGGCCAGCCTGCTTGAGGTCGATCAGGTTCAACAAGCTGCTGTGAAACTCTGACGAATAAGCTTCCAATGTCTTTGCCGCATACAAGCCGTTGACGCTCTTCAGCGCGGGCCAAATCACCTTCGCTCCGACCAGCCAACCAACGAACCCGATTACGGGAAGAAACATGAGCACTCGAGCGGTATCCCCAACTCCTCCAGCAAATAGCCAGTGATCGCTGAGCACGAACAACAATACGTACCCGATCAAAACGGTGAACGCGATAACGCCCGCCGTTAGCATGTCGGTCCGCTTGATGCCGACCTGTGTCTTTCGAAGTTGATAGTCGATGTACTCATCTGGCTCAGCGTAAGGAGCCTGCGAGCGTTCAGGGGCAGAGGCTATCGACATGGTTGGTCTTTCGATTGGCTCGGCAAGACAGAACGGAGTCGTGAATATCGTTCGTGGAATTCGCTGTCCAATGTGTTTCCGTCAGTCAAATCCGGTCTTAGTCGTGAGATTTGCGGAATCACTTCTTCTGTCTACTCGGAATATTGCTGCGTGTATCTGAGACTTTGTGATGACCTTATCGCGCGACGGCAATGATTGGGTTGTCTTTCGTGGTGATTCGGATTCTTCCGCCAGTCCATGACTTCGAAAAGAAAATCATATCGAGGCAACCGGAGACGGAGCGATAATGATCAAAAAAGTCCTCAAGACAAACTGACCGACGATTTTAGACGGGCAACATCGTTATTTTGGCACCCGTGATTTAGACACTTATTTCATTGGATAAATCGGGTACTCCAGCCAG
>CAIJTL010000295.1 GCA_903823545.1 uncultured Planctomycetaceae bacterium | reverse complement strand
TCGACCTCTCCAAGGAACCGCTTCCATGTCAGACCCACTCAGCATTACCGACCGAGATCGCTTGATTGCTCTATTAGCAACCGCACAACAAGGTGCGAACCGCGTCATTGACGAGCGAGCTATGTGCGAAAGTCTGACATCGCGCGTGCGCGGGCAAGACCACGTGATCGCTGATGTGGCCCGGCTCATTCGCCTGGAGTGGGGGAAGCAACAACGCTCTAAGCCGATCGCGAGCCTGTTGTTTCTTGGCCCCACCGGAACTGGCAAAACAGAACTCGCGAAAGCGTTGGCCACATACCTGTTTCAAGACGAACGCAACCTGCTCCGATTTGATTGCAGTGAGTTCTCTGGCCCTGAAGGGAAGACTCGTTTGATTGGCTCCCCAACGGGATACGTCGGCGCCGATCAAGGGGGCCAGTTGACTCGCCGAGTTTTGAATAACCCGCGTCAGATCATTCTCTTTGACGAAATCGAGAAAGCGTGGCCCGGCATTTTCGATCTGTTTCTTTCGATGTTGGGTGACGGACGCCTCACCGAACAAGGCTCTGGCAAAGTGGCTGACTTCACGCAGTCGATCGTGGTCTTGACCAGCAATGCCGAGCACGAGGCGATTGCCCGTATTCAAGATCAAATCAGTGACCCGCACGAACTGCGCAACGCCGTGAAGTCACACCTCCGCGACAGCAAAGTCTTCCGCCCCGAATTGATTGGGCGGTTCGATGCCGTGTATGTCTTCAAACCACTCGAACCGTTGGTGAAGGCCGAGGTCGTCGCGATCAAGATGCAGCTACTCGCGAAAGAATATGGACTCGAATTGTGTCATGTCGCGCCAGAACTCATTTGTGAAGCACTCATGAAATCCGAAAAACTCAAAGACTTCGGCGTTCGAGAACTCATCAACGTCGTCCGCGATCTGCTCGGCAGCGGCTTCATTGAAGCTAAGAATGCTGGTGCCCGAAAGATTCGTGTCGATGTGGCGGCCAACGGTGATTTGGAAATTCAACCGGCGTGATGCGTGTGCCGCGTGTTTGTCGTGCAGAGGTTTCACACAGAGACGCAGGGACTTTGGCGCGGGCTTAGCCCGCAACCCAATCAAAGACGTTGATAATCAGCTCTTTCACGAAGGGGAGAACATAGAACCGCAGAGGACGCTGAGATCGCAGAGGTTTCGGCTCTGAGATTTTCTCAGCGATCTCTGCGTCCTCTGCGGTTCAAATTTGTTTGGCCTTGGATTCGCTGAAATTCAAGCAAAGGTTGAATTCGCTTTGTCATTGATAGAGGTTTCCGCTTTCACGTTCAGTCATGCCCAGAATTCTTCTCACGAAAACAAGATTCTCAACGTTTGCAGAACAGAGAATTGGGTTGTCAGTTCCTGCTGAGCGACAATTTCGGGAAGTTATCGTGGCCCATTCCTAAATGGCGAAAACACCGGCGGATAGCGCCTTGCCGCTCACGAAACACTGTCTTCATCAAGACTGGCGAAGAGCAGAAATTCTCAGCGGCTGGCCGCTTCGATCGCGTAATACAACGTGTTGGGCTGAAGTTGGATTTGGTTGGCAGACGATGTTGTTGCCGTTGGTTGGCCGAACTGATCGAGCGCTGTGACCTTGAGCTTGGCGGCATCGGCTCGCTTCAGTTGGATGGTTCCGGTGAGCTTGCGAATTAGCCAAGGATTCCGACCGATCGATGTGATCCGATGACGTCGATTGCCGAGCGATTCAGTGCGGAAGCCTGTCGCTCTTTCTTCGGTCATGACTTGCAGCAACATGCGATGCGATGTCGCCAGCGGTTGGCCATCGAGACTGACAACGATGACGTGAGCCACATCCAGCGGGATGCTCAAGGTGATGTCGCTGAGTTTGATCTCGTCAGCAGACGCGAGATTGCCGCTCACACCTTGAGCGGCCGGCGCGTTGATCGTCAGCACGCCGTTGCCCCAATCCAGTTTCAGTTCGTTCGTTTGGCTTGTGATGAGTTTCTTTGAGTGATCAATGAACGGTGCGAGTGACGTAAGTTGAACCGAAGTTGTAGGACGGGCACTCTTGCCCGTCTCCCCGTCGTTGATTGAGTTGTTGATTGAGTTGTTGATTGAGTTGTTGATTGAGT
>CAIJTL010000294.1 GCA_903823545.1 uncultured Planctomycetaceae bacterium | reverse complement strand
TGATCGGCGCTGCTGAAGAGGCTCGAAGCGAACGTGATCTTCGAAGCGTTGACATTCGCATTCGCCAACCGAATGGCTTCGCGCAACGAGAGGTCGGTGAGGTCCGACGTGTCGGCATCGTCTTCGTCGTCGAGCGTGGTGACCTCGAAGGCGTCGTTGGGCGGCAAAACGAACTCGAACGCCCCGATGTCGATGATCGCTGCGTGTCCGGCACGGTTCCCCTGAACGACTCGATCAAAGCCCTCGCCGCGTTGATCGAAGTCTCCCGCCGCCGCGCCAGCCAAACTGTCTCCCGCGTCAATCGCCGGGCTGCCTGATTGCAAGGCAAACGTCATTGTCGGCCCACCGTTGTCGGCCAGAGCGCCCAACATCGGATCGGCACTGCTGGCAATCGTCCCCAGGAACGGGTCTCTGTGAATTCCGGTAGAAGCGTTGGACTCGATCAGGTTGCCACGTCCAGAGAACGCAAGTTTGCCCGTGCCAATCTTGTCCGCTGCAAAGTCAGACGCACCTCCGACGGTGTTGGCCAGGATCGAGTTCTTGAGAGCGAGTGTGACATCGCCGCCGCTGAAGCCGGTTCCGCTGTTGGAATCAGCGACAGCGAAGATCGCTCCGCCACCTTGATCCGCCGTGTTCTCGCTGAGAGTGCTGTTGAGAATGGTCACGTTGCCGTTGCGCGTGAAGACCGCGCCGCCCAAGCCTTGAGCGTTGTTAGCACCGGCACCGCCGGTCGCCGAGTTACTGCCAAACGAACTGTTCGTGATCGTGACCGTGCCGCTTTGGTTGAAGATCGCCCCACCCATGCCAGCCCCGCTGCCAGCGGTGACGTTCCCTCCGATCAAAGCGTTTCCTCGCCCCCCACCAAAGCCTTCATATCCGTGGAGGTAGTTGCCTACCCCACCGCCACCACCGAAGCCACCGAAGCCACCGAAGCCACCGAAGCCAAAATACCCGCCGCTGTAGCCAGCACCGCCGCCACCACCACCGAAGCCACCCCGGCCACCACCGTTCAACGAGCCACCGCCACCGCCACCGAGTCCCCCCGCCGCCGCCGAAAGGAAGCCACCGTTCGGGCCCCCTCCAACCGCGCCCGTGGCACTCGCTCCGACTCCACCACCGCCGCCGGAGTTGGCGGTGTTATGAGTTCCCGCGCCACCCACCGCCGTGTTCCCGGAGAGCGTGGAGTTGGCAATAGCCAACGTCCCTTGATTGAAGATCGCCCCACCCATTCCCGCCGCACCGCCACCGCCGGAGAATCCCGATCCTCCCTGAGCCTTGCCGCCCGACAGCGTGAGACTGTCGAGAGTCAGATTGCCCGCCGCTTGCACATGGAATAGTCGGAAGTTGTTGCTGTTGCCGCTGGCACGCTCGATGGTCAGGCCGTTGTTGCCCGTGGGTCCAACGATGTCGATGTCCGTCGAAATGATGAATGCCGTCGCCCCGAACTCAGTCGAGTCCAACCCCGTGTCGAACAGGCTCAGCGTGATGGCCTGATCGGCGCTGCTGAAGAGGCTCGAAGCGAACGTGATCTTCGAGGCATCGGCATTCGCATCCGCCAAGCGAATGGCTTCTCGCAACGAGAGGTCCGCGTCTTGAGTCGTCTGCCCATCGTCCTCGTCGTCGAGTGTGCCGACTTCAAAGTCCGCTGGTGGCGGCGGCGGAGCGACCGTCTGATCCAGCGTGTAGACCTCGTCGGTCGCAGGCTCGCCGGTTGGCAACGCGGAACCGTCCGAGACCGCGTTGATGGTCGCGCTCGCGGTCGTGAATTCCGTGGTGCCGTCGGCAGTGGTGATGATCAACGTGAACCCACCCAGCGTGCCGCGGTCGTTAACCGCGTCATCTCCCAGAAATAGTTGCCAGACACCGTTGGGATTGATGCCGTTA
>CAIJTL010000293.1 GCA_903823545.1 uncultured Planctomycetaceae bacterium | reverse complement strand
TAACCCGAAGCGTGAGCGAGGGCGAGCGCTACGCAAGCTGTCAAACAGCCAACTCGTGATGCGATCGCCCTCGCTCACGCTCCGGGTTTCTAAACTAACGTCCCAAAACGCAGAGAAGCCGACGTTGTCGTCAGCTTCTCTACGAATTGAAGCGATTCTGCAATTATGCCAAGCGAACGTTTTCCGCTCGCGGACCCTTCGGACCTTGGCCGACTGTGAAGGTCACGCGTTGACCTTCTCGGAGTTCTTCGAACCGGACGCCATCGAGGTTAGACATGTGGAAGAACATGTCGCCGCCGTTGCCGGTGTCGATGAATCCAAAACCTTTTTCCGTCACCTTCTTAATCGTGCCTTCAGCCATTCCAAGTACCTTCTCAAAACAAACTTTTGCAACGTTGGCCGAACGACACGTCCGAGCCTCTTCGCCGTCACACCGCAGAGTGTAGCCGCTCGCTCCAACAATGGATGCCTCACAATCGCTCTTTTTCACTGTTTTGCGAGAAGGGATTGAGACAATGCGAACACTCATTTTCGGAGACAACTAGCAGCCGTTTTGTTTAGAAGCGGTCAAATTCGGTCTAAGGAAACAAAGTCGCCCCCTCTTTTAGATGTGCTCGCGCTGGTGAGAAACTGTCGGTATATCCGGCCGAATTTGAAATTCGGACACCTCCAAATCGAGCAGCACACGGTGTCTTCCCTTTTGAGCAACCGAGCGTTCGCAGTGAGGTTGATGGGAAAATTGCTGGCGATTCTGTGCGTGACCCTTTTTGACCATCGCCCCTTAGAGTGATCTCGCTCCCTTGCGTCACCAGTGCAAAGTGGTGCCAGTGGCCATCGGCAATAAACGGTCCTCCGCCAGAACCACCACCGCCACCGTTCTTCTCTTAGGAGTTCAAGACGCAAGCGTATTGCTCACCACTTTTCACTCACCACCCGTTGGTTTGCTGTGATTCGGCCAGTAACCTTGGGCCACTCTCAGAGAGAGAGTCCCGCCAATATGCCTCCGCCAATTTTTACTGCGTTGCCATCATGCCCACATCTGAAAATAAACGCTTTGTCAAAAACGTTATCCATCACGGCTTGTTCCTACTCGTATTTTTGAACTGCTTGTCATGCGTTTTGGAGGCAGCAGATCGAAGCGGCAAGGAAATTTATCAGCAACTGTGTGCTTCGTGTCACGGAGCGAACGGTGAAGGGACGCTCGAAAGCTACCCACATCCGCTGGCCGGTGACCGATCGATCGGTGAATTAGCTCAATACATCAGCAAGTCGATGCCCGAAGATAAGCCAGGGACATGCACGGGCGAAGATGCAAAAAAAGTGGCCGAGTTTATTGCGGAATCGTTCTACTCCGTAACCGCAGTAACCGCACAAGCTCGAAACAAACCGGCACGCATTGAGCTGTCTCGGTTGACGGTGAGACAATACCGAAACGCTATTGCGGATTTGATCGGCAGCTTTCGACAGCCAGGCAAGGTCGACGCTCAACAGGGTTTGCATGCCGAGTATTTCAAGTCGCGCCGACTTGATGGCAAGGAGCGTGTGATCGAGCGAATCGATCCCGTCGTTCATTTTGACTTTGCCGACAAGAGCCCCGAGGCAGAGAAGATCGAACCACATGAATTCGCGATCCGTTGGGAAGGAGCCGTATTCGCTCCAGAAACCGGCGAGTACGAATTCCTCGTGCAAACTGATCAAGCCACTCGCTTGTGGATCAGCGATCTGAAGAAGCCGCTGATTGATGTTTGGGTCAAATCAGGAAACGACACAGAGCATCGCGAGTCGGTGTTTCTCCTTGGCGGTCGCACATACGCACTGAAACTCGAATTTTCGAAAGCCAAGCAAGGAGTTGATGACAAGAAGGCCAAAGAAAAGCCGCCCGCGAAAGCGTCGATCTCACTTCGATGGAAGAAGCCTCATCGCATCGTTGAGGTGATTCCAGCTCGGTTGCTGTCGCCGAGCCGACCGCCAGAAATCTTCGCGGTCACGACGGCGTTCCCGCCCGACGATCGGAGCTACGGATGGGAGCGTGGGACTGCAATCTCAAAGGAGTGGCATCAGGCAACAACTGATGGCGCTGTCGAGGTGGCGGCGTTTGTCATCTCACATCTAAATGAACTGTCCGGCACGAAATCAGATGCCCCTGATCGGGACAAGCGATTGCGAGAATTTTGTCATCGTCTTGCCGCGAGAGCATTTCGACGTCCCCTGTCCGAAGAGCAAAAGCGGTTATTCGTCGATCATCATTTCGAGACCACGACCGATCCGGAAGCGGCGGTCAAACGAGTCGTGTTACTCGTTTTGAAATCACCTCGCTTCCTTTTTCGAGAACTCGGTGGCAACGAAACTGATACGCTCACTCCGAAACGGCTCAATGACAGTCATGATGTGGCATCGCGAATTTCATTCGCGTTGTGGGATTCGATTCCAGACCAGACTTTGTTAGACGCCGCTTCGAAAGGTCAACTCGAAACGCGCGAACAAATCCAACAGCAAGCACAGCGAATGCTGGCTGATTCGCGCACACGATCGAAGCTCCGCGAATTCTTTTTGCGTTGGTTAAAGGTCGACCATGTCCCCGATGTCTCGAAAGATTCGGAGCGTTTTCCGGAATTCAATGCCGCGATCGCCGACGACTTGAGAACCTCGCTCGAATTGTTTCTTGATGAAATACTCGGAAACGATTCGGCAGACTTTCGACAGCTATTGCTCGCCGATTCGATCCCTTTGAACGGTCGTTTGGCGAAGTTTTATGGGACCGAGTTGCCAGAAGACGCGCCGTTTCAATCAGTGAAGCTGGAATCAAACGAACGAGCCGGCGTGTTGTCCCACCCATATCTGATGTCCGGCTTTGCATACACCGCAAGTAGTTCCCCGATTCATCGCGGAGTCTTCATCGCCCGCAGTGTTTTGGGACGCTCACTCCGACCACCTCCAGAGGCTGTCGCGCCTTTGGCTCCGGCGCTGCACGCTGATTTGACGACTCGCGAGCGAGTTGCACTTCAAACGAAGCCAGAGTCTTGCCAATCGTGTCATGCCATGATTAACCCGCTTGGCTTCACATTAGAAAACTTTGACGCCGTGGGCCGATATCGCAAAAACGAAAATGGCAAACCAGTCGATCCGTCCGGGAGCTATCGAACTCGCAACGGAGAAACACTCAACTTTGCAGGCGTTCGAGAACTCGCGACATTTCTCGCCAACAGCGACGAAACGCACACGGCGTTCGTCGAGCAACTTTTTCACGGAATGATCAAACAACCGATCCGAGCCTTCGGCTCACAAGTACGATCAGAATTGAAACAGAAATTTGTCGACAGCAATTTCAACATCCGTAAACTGGCGATCGAGATTGTTTCGACTGCGGCAATGCCCAGACAAAACGTGAATCCGGCGACGGACATTAAGTCGGGAGGACAATGATTATGCCGACGATCAGCCAGTTCTTCGGCATTTCAGTTCGCATGTACTTTGACGAACATGCCCCGCCACATTTCCATGCTTATTATGGTTCGGCTGCTGCAGTCATTGAGATTGCGACGCTTCGAATCATCGAGGGACAGCTTCCTCGGCGAGCGATGGCGTTGGTTTTGGAGTGGGCTGTCGATCATCGTGCCGAGCTTGAAGAAAACTGGAGCCGAGCAGAAGCTCACGATTCGCTGTTGCCGATTTCTCCGCTGGAGTAAAGAAAAATGGAATTCTCCGCTGGAGTAAAGAAAAATGGAATTC
>CAIJTL010000292.1 GCA_903823545.1 uncultured Planctomycetaceae bacterium | reverse complement strand
CCCGCCAAATTGCCCGAGATATCACCGGAAACGACCAACCAGGCGTTCGCCAGATTCGCGGCACGTACGCCGAAATCCATGCCGAAACCGCTGGTTGGACCATCGAGGCACGCGATGGAGCCGTATGGCGCAAAGAACAATTCTCCACCGAGAAGGTCGAAGAACGCCGTCGTGCGATCCAGGATCGTGGCCGCCAGCAATAGCAAATCGCCCTTCGGACTGGCATACATGTCACGCCGTTGTTTGTTTAACGGCCATTCAGGGCTCGTGTAACCTTTGCTTACCGTTCGTTTGGCATTCCCGCCGAACGATTTAGGGGAGGAAAAAATATGCGTAAGAATGCACGATTGCTGGCAGCATCAATTGCCGCACTCAGCCTCTTCGCTGCCGCTTGTGGCGGCGACGACAGTGGCTCAACTAACGAATCGGCTTGTAGCACTCCGCCAAGTGAAAGCACGATTTCAGACACCGCCACTCCAGGAGAGGCGACTACTAGCGATGTGGTCGCTGGTGTGGCCTTTGATACCGGTGGCCGTGGCGACGGAACCTTCAATGACTCAGCAGCAACTGGTGGCGAGCGGGCCGCTAGCGAACTCGGTGTTGAAATCAAAGAACTTGAAGCAAATGCTGACGAAGACCGCAAGGCCAACCTTGAATTGCTCGCAGGCGATGGCGCAAAGGTCATCGTTGGTGTTGGATTCATGTTCACCGATCCCATGACCGAAGTTGCCGCGGCTAACCCCGACATCCAATTCGGTATCGTCGACTCAGTCGTCGAAGCCCCGAACGTGAGCAGTTTGTTGTTCGCAGCTAACGAAGGTTCATTCCTCGTAGGTGCAGCAGCTGCCCTCAAGAGCAAGACTGGTCAGATCGGATTCATTGGTGGTCAAGAAATTGATCTCATCAAGGCATTCGAAGCCGGTTACACCGCAGGTGCGAAATACATAAATAAGGACATTGTCGTAGAAGTTAAGTATCTCGGACCAGCCGGCGACAACTCGGCATGGAGCAACGTTGCTGGTGCTAAAGAAATCGCTGCTGGCTGGTACGCCGCTGGCGCCGACGTCATCTACACCGCCGCTGGCGGTTCAGGTGCAGGCACCATCGAGGCTGCAGTCGAGTCCAAGAATTGCGCAATTGGCGTAGACAGCGACCAGTTTCTAACTGCAAGCGACGACGCTCAAAAAGCCGCAATTTTGACCTCAATGATCAAGCGCGTTGACGTTGCTGTGTTCGAGACCATCAAGGCTTCGGTCGAAGGTGACACCTCCGGTGGCATCAAGATGTTTGACCTCAGCAATGACGGTGTCGGCTATGCGACGTCCGGTGGACGCGTTGACGATATCGCTGGTCAACTCGACGAGATCAAGGCCAAGATCGTGGCCGGCGAAATCGAAGTCCCGTCGATGCCCTGATTCAGTTCCTGAATCAATAACGAGTAAATAGTTAGTCGAGAGCCCGGGTCCATGACCCGGGCTCTCTGCTATAACGGATTATGCACTTCAAGGGGCGACATGACTGAGCACTCTCATTTAGGTAAGCAATTAGCCGT
>CAIJTL010000291.1 GCA_903823545.1 uncultured Planctomycetaceae bacterium | reverse complement strand
GACCAAGAAGCGATCGATCAAATGCGGCTTCAAGCCGGGTTCTCCAGCCGAGACCACGATTCCAACTTGATCGATGTTGGCCACAATGATGTGTTCTCGATTTTGGCTCCCACGTGACAAAACTCCGCGGCGCGGATTGACCCGCTCGATGACTCCTTCAGCCACGTTGGTCGGCTGAAAGAGGACTTCGTCGCCAGGAACAACCACGTTGCGTTGATCGCGAGACATCGTCCGCAAGACTCGCCGTACCGTGCAGTCAAAACGTCGACCGTCGGCTGCTCGAACAATCGTCGTGAGTCCCGCAGAGCTGAGCACTCGACCGGTAACGCACTTGGAGACATCAATGTCGCGAACGAGATTCGAACCATCTACGCTCGATCCATCAGCCGCGATGATCGTTCGGCGTCGACTCAAACGCCCCTTGCCGGAGACTCGCTCACTCTTCGCGAGTTCACGGACATTGTCATTGGCCGAAGCGTCGTCGCCCACTTGCCGCGCGAGATTTCCTAAACGAGTGGTCTTCTCGCGGTTCTTGCGAAAATCGACTCGAACCTTCCGCTTATCTCGCATGGTGCCTCATAGGTCTGACAGCCATTTCATGGCCTCATCGTCATCGATGTTTACTTTCGGCTTCGGTGGAGAGGGTTTCTGAGCCACCTTGGGGACGGTGGGTTCCGGAAGGTTGCGTCGACGAACTCCCGCCATCCGCTCAAGCCCCGCCTTTTCCAACAGGCCGCGAGCAAACGGATTGTCATCGTCTTCCGGTGGAGCAGCACCGTCGGTCGTGTACATCACCTCGTAACGGTTTTTGCCGATCGAAATGATGTCGCCGGGCATCAGCCACTTTGTCGAATCAATTCGAATGTCGTTGACCTTCACGCCATTGCTGCTGTTGAGGTCTTGAACGCGCCAAAACTGATTAATCAATTCTAGCTCACAGTGATGCGACGAAATGTTCGGGAACTGCAATTGAATGTCGCAATGCGAACGGCGTCCGACCAACAACTTTGGCTTGAGCAGCGGAATTGGGTCTCCGCCACCACAAGGAATCAACTCACCAAGTACGCTAGGTCCTACCATGATCAGAGGGCTGTCTGAAGAAAAACTCCTTCCGGGCAGTCCGCAGGCTCCTTTAGGCTCAATGACCATTGATGACTGAATAAATGTCAGAAACGCTTAACTCGTGCATCCATCAACGGGGTCGCAGTCTATTAATGTTCAACTCCGAGTCAACGAGAACGCAATCAATTTCGGAAACTTCATCTCCGTAGCCAAAAGCTGCCAGTTTGTGACACATTCTAAAGCAGCTTTCCGCCAATCGTGCGGATTCTTGTCTCACATCTGCCTTTCAGTACGAACGGCGGAGAGTTCAAAAACAAAGTGGCGGATAGCGGCAAGCTAGCAGCTTACCGCTAGGGTTTGTTCCGGCTACACTGCCGCTCCCCGAAGTGAGCTAAGCGATCGCTGCGGATTTGCGGTCTCGCTCGGCTTGCCGGCGCGACGGCTGTTTGCAGAGGAAAGTCCGGGCTCCGCAGAACAGAGTGGTGGGTAACGCCCACCGTCCGTGAGGACAGGGACAGTGCCACAGAAAATAAACCGCCGTGTCGACGTTGCACCTGCGAGCTTGCTCGCAGAAGGCTACGGCGCGGTAAGGGTGAAACGGTGCGGTAAGAGCGCACCGCAGATCGGGTGACCGATCTGGCTCGGTAAACCCCACTCGGAGCAAAGCCAAGCAGAGAGCAAAGTGTGTGTGGAAGGTTTCGACCCAAAACGCACACTGCGGTGCGGTTCGTGCCGGATGACTCTCGGGTCGGCTGCTTGAGGCGACGGGCAATCGTCGTCCCAGAGGAATGATCGCTCACGACAGAACCCGGCTTATCGGCTCACTTCGGGGGTTTTGTAAAAAGCGTCGTCGCAATGAGCCTGTGAATCAATCGCGTGGGGCACGTTTCTAAGGTGCCTCAACATCGAAAAATCGAGCACGTTGAAAACGTGCTCCACGAAAGATTCACAACCTCAATGCGGCTCCCTTTTCGTAGCCATCATGCTCCGCGTGATGAGCCGATCGCTTCGGTCGATTTGCGAGCGTCCGGCTCGTCACGCGGAGCGTGACGGCTACGTAACAGCCGCTTGCCACCTTACGTCTTCCCTCGCATGGCCTCGACAACAGCCGCTGCTGCATGTGCGTCTTCGAGCATCTGATCGGTGCTCTGTGGATCGACTTCGCGGCAACTGGTTGTCACGAGGTTAGAGAGTTCTCGCAGTTCATCGGCCCATGCTTGCGAGTCCATTCCCGGCGGGCAATGAGGCATGAACTCTTCGAGAAGAAGCACGAATCGAAGCAGATGTCGGAACAAGACCCCTTCTTGTCGAACCGCTTGCTTCGCAGAAATCAAATTGCCGAAGTTGCCACCAAATCGAATCAGTTCG
>CAIJTL010000290.1 GCA_903823545.1 uncultured Planctomycetaceae bacterium | reverse complement strand
TAGTCGTGGTTCGCTCCGCGAACCACGACTATTTGAACAAGCGTCAAAGACGCTACTTCATGAGCGGTTCATACACGAACTCCAATGAGGACTTGCCTTGAGGAACTTGCAGCCGCAGGAGCAGCTCCGATCGCTTCGGTTCTTCGGACAGCGATCGCAGTTTCGTTTCGGTCGAGGGAATCGTCAGACGCAAACGGCCGCTGCGGAAGACTCGGTCGGACTCGGCCGTGATGTCGCCGACGAGTGCGCGAAACCAAACGGTCTGCGGTGCGTGTGATTCAAATTGCAGGACTCGCTTGAGCTGTCGTTGCTCTTCACTGCCGATGGCGACCGAGCGATCTTCGATCTCGATCGAACCGCTGCGGTACTGGAACGTCGGGATCGATGACTCACCCAGAAAATAACCTCGGAACTGATAGCCGACGTTCTTCGGGTAGAGCGGATTGGGATTCGTCTTCGCTTCCTTGGTCATCACCGGGAGCAGCGGCCACGGAGCGTTTTCATCCGCGAGCGAGGCGAACGAAACGTCTTGAGCGAGCGTGATCGGTTCGCTGGCCGGGTTGAAATCGCCCGAGCCCTGACCGCCCCAATTCACGCCGATGAAGTCGCCCTGCCAGATGGCCGAGAGCGTGCCGGTCTCGGCGTTGAAGGCGTAGCTGAGCTTCTCCGGCAAGCCGACCGCGATGCCGCGATAGCCCGCAACTCGACTGCGCCCACGATACGTTTTGGCCTGATCATCAACCGTCAGCTTCGTGCTCACTCCTCGAATGCCCGACGGATCAGCCGCCGAAGTACCGAGCGAGAGGTAGTACCAAATCGCTTCGATCTGCAGGTCGGTGTTGCCGTCGAGGATCGTCTTATGCGCGGCCATGCCATTCGGCCACGCGGTCGGCATGACGGTTCGCGGACGGAACGCACCGGGATTACGCAGGTAACTATTAAACCACACTGGTTGCAGACGCGGATAACTCGTCAGCAAGTCGATGCCCTGATTCGTATGAGCGGCCTTGCCGTTGAAGTTGTGACAGGCGACGCAATTCACGCCCTTGTCACCGAGCAGTTCGCGTCCCGCTGGTCGCAGCAGCTTTTCTCGTTCGCGTTCTTTCTCGTTGCGACTCTCGGGGCTCGGGATCTTCATCTCCTTGCCTTCCAAAACATCGAGCCGACTGAAGAGCAACGGCAGATGTTCGAGGTTGGCATTGCCGTACTGAGGCATCCGCGTCGCCATGTAATGACGCACGCTTTCGCCATCGAAGAGCACCTTCTTCATCCACGCGGGTTGTAATTTTGCCCCCACCAACGTGAGCGGCGGCGGGATGCGACCATCGTCGCCGAGCTTCAATTCGCTGCCCTGAAAGAACGGGTTATGAGCGTCATGCACGCCGCCAAAGTCATCGCGCACATGACACGCGACGCAGCGAAACGCCGTCAGTGTTTTGGCCACCGCGAGCTTGTCCGAATCTTTGGCTGAGTTCGCAGCCGCCTCGTCCTTCAACGCCGCGACGATCCCTCGCACCTGCTTGTCATCCAGCTCGAAACGCGGGCTGCGAACGCTCATCTTCGACAAGCATCCGCGAGTCATGTCCGCAGCTTTCAACGATCCAATCAACTCTGCCGCTTTGATGCCGGGCAGTGAATGACACGCCGCGCAGTTGAGCGACTGAAAGTGCTTCCGACCTTGTTCAACTAACGCCGCATCCGGCACGAGAGCCTTCGACTGCTGAGGCTGCTCACCGATGAGATAACCAGCGATCGCGAGCGACTCAGCGGGAGTCAGCTTCATGTCGGGCATGCGCCCCGAACTGCGAACCTTCAGCGGCTGAAATAGAAACTCGCTCAACGACTTCGCGCTGTACTTCGCTCCGACATGCGCGAGGGACACGGCGCTCGGCTTGATCGCCTTCTTCGCTGCGACTGCCGGGTCGTCTTCGTCATCCTCTTGATCATTGCGTTTGGGTTTCTGCAGCTCGTCGCTGAGAGCTTCCTTCGGACCATGACAAGCGACGCAGCCCACCGAATGAAACAACTCCTTCCCGAGCTTTCGGTCAGCTTCCAGTAGCTTGGGATTCCATCCCGAGCCTCCTTCTACCGACTGCGCTACGAGGAAATGAGTGAGCGCCTCGGCGATCTGACTTCGCTCCATCTCTGACCGCGAACCCAACACATCGGGCATCGTCGTCCCCGAATGAGCGGCACTCGGCGATGCAAGGAACCGCCGCAGGTAATCCGGCGAGACACGCGCTCCGACCTCAATCAAATCCGGTGCCGCCTTCTCAGCAACGGCCCCGCGCTCGAAGCCGCTATGGCAAGCCGCGCATCGCAACTCCGAGATCAACAAACTCCCGGCCTGAGCCTGCGTCAGCGGATGATGCCCCGGTAATGCTGGATCGCCCGCAGCCGAGAGCGAACTGACAAAAAGGTGTGAGAGCACAATCAAGGCGCACATGAACGCCACATGTCGCAACGGTTTCCGAGACGGTCCCCGTTGCAGCGGGTCGTCTGTCTTCCAACCATCCGTCGAAGCGCGACGCCCCTGACCTGCGAGTTGCCTGTTCTCCGCAAACAGGACACGACCGTGACCGCCACGCGTGGACTGACTGTTGCTCAGATCTGCCATTTCAATTTGTTTTCCTGCCGGTAATGACAAGACTCTGTTTCGGGATGCTGAAGATGAACGCGACCACGGACGACGCGGTCAGGCGCGAGTTGGAACCGTAGCCGGCGTTGTCACGATTCGGCTGGTAATAGAAGCTGCCATCGGTGCAGTGGGCCATCGTGAACAACCAGCGATTGGCGTCCATGAGCTTCCGAAAACTATCGGGATCGATGTTCGCGGCGATTGCGGTGTAGGCCATTCCCATCGGCGGCGAACCGTGCGTATCGGGAAAGCTCTGCGGATGTAGGCCAATCACTTTTGCATGAGCCATCGCTCGTTCGCGATAGACAGGATCTGAGTAGGGGCTGAGGAAGTTGGCGATCGCCGTGGCTCCGGTTCGTCCCATATCGGCCCAGCCTTGGGGAGGCCCGCCAATCTGGTCGCCGTACCAGACGTAACCGTTTGCTCCCATTCCCCGCTTGAGAAAATCAAAGGCCGCCTCGTGCTTCTTGCGATCAATCTTGATGCCGCAGCGGTCCATCAGGGAGTAAGCCAAGGCGCCCTGTCCCGTCAGCATGGCAATCGGGCCGTACCCCTCGAAGCCGGGGTTGTGTCCCCAACCACCGTGAGCATCCTTCGGACCCTTCGGAAAGGAATGCGGATGCGAAATCTTCGCCTTCGGGTTGATCTGCGACATATCCAGGTACTGTGCCTTCGCCAGGTGATCGTAAACCTCCTGCAGTTCCGGCAGCACCCACTTTTCACCGGTGGCCAGGTGATATTCACACATCACAATCGCGGCACTCATGTAGGTCCAGTTCATCAGATCGGCGTAGCGTTTGTCGTCCGATCGCGTTTCACGAGCATGCCAGCGAACGTTGCGTTCGACAGCAGGCAGATACTTCGCGTCACCGCTTGCCAGCAGTGCCAACGGCGCGAAGGCGTTGTGGACAGGATCGCCGAACGAACCGTTTTCCTTCTGATGTCCGGCAACGTACTCCAACAGCTCCACCAGAATCTTGTTCGACTTCGGGCAGTTCGCTGGATAGGTGGCGGCAAAACCACCGTACTTCTGACCGACATCGAGCACGACGTCCTTCGTCTCGTCGCCGCGTTTCAGTGTAAGTGAGAGCTTTCCCCTGCCAGCTTCGCTTTGACATGCCTCAAGGACTTGGGCCAGTTCCAGAATCGGTCCATCGGCACCAAAGACCTTCTCGCCGTATCCATCGCGATGCGGCTCCTGAAACATCTGGCCACACGCACCGACGATGTAATCGACTACTCCCACCTGTCCACTGGCCGGTGTCTTTGGAAGTACATACTTGATCAGCAGCGCCTTTGGCTGATCAGCCACCAGTTGAGCTCGCAATCCCGTGAGACCCAGGTTGTAAAACCAGCCGGGTACTTCCGCATCCGGCCCCGATGACGCGCGACGAGCCCACGGGCTGTCGTTGCCGTTGTAATCGACTTGTGCCGACACCGGTGCCGCTACTCCCAGCAGAAGCAGACACGCCCAACCAAACATTCGAAAGCGGAGATTCATCACGGGATCCTTTATGTCCGAGGGCCGGCTGGAAGATGTTCAATCAAATAGCGAGTCATTAACAGACGCAGGTGGACTGCGGTCCCTTTGCCTTCACGCAAACCGTGATCGCGATTGGGATACGCCATGTAGTCGAAGCGTTTACCGAGTTCGATCAACCGATCGACGAGACCTTCGGTGATTTGAAGATGCGTATTGGTTTCGCCGGTGCCGTGAACAATGAGCAAGTCGCCGCGCAGGCCTTCCGCGAAATTGATCGCCGCCGCATTGCGGTAGCCTTCCGGGTTGACATCGGGAGTCCGCATGAAGATCTCCTGGAACCAAGCGTTGTAGAGTTCCGGCTGCGGTTTCGGAGCGACAGCAATACCAACGTGATAGACGTCGGGCTTGCGGAACATGGCGTTCAACGTGTTCGAGCCACCGCCGCTCCAACCCCAGATGCCGACACGAGTCAGATCAACGAACGAGCGCGTGCGGCCAAGCTCTTTCACTCCAGCCGCCTGCTCTTCCGTTGAGAGCGGGCCGAGACTTCCATAGACCGCTCGTCGCCACGCTGCCCCCTTCGGGGCCGGTGTGCCGCGGCCATCCATCGAGACCACGAGATATCCGAAGTCTGCAATCATCCGGTGAAACATCGAATGATTCTGCCCGCCCGTCCAATCGTCGAGGACCGTCTG
>CAIJTL010000289.1 GCA_903823545.1 uncultured Planctomycetaceae bacterium | reverse complement strand
TGCCGAGTATGGCTTGTTTGGTTGGTGGCGAGTGACGGAGCAACTCCCCGTAGTTGGTCGGGCAGATCCTCGCTGGTGTTACCTCTCGCTCGCCGCTTCTTTCGCTCGGAAATCTCCTGCTTCGACGATGACCAGTTTGTTGGGGTCGAGGTATTTGCGGCAGGCTTTGACGACGTCGGTGGGAGTGACTTTCATCACTCGGGTTTCGAGGTCGGATTGGTACTTCAGCGTCCGGCCGGCATCGAGTGATTCTTCGATGATGGTGGCGAGCTTGTCGTCTTCGGTCCGATCGACTTGTTCGCTTTGCAGGAAGCCTTGTTTGGCGGCGTCGAGTTCTTCTTCGGTGACTCCCTCCTTGAGCATCAGGTCGAGTTCTTCGCGGATCGCTTTCTCAACCTTGCTCATGTTGGCTGGATTACAGATCGCGTAGACGTAGAACAGGCTCCGGTCTTCAACGGCGGGGACTTGCAGGCCGCTGCCGACTCCGTAGGAAAGGCCATCTTTTTCACGAACTCGATTGCCCAAGCGGGACGACAGCGAACCGTGGCCGAGGATGAAATTGCCCAGATGCAGTGCGACGAAGTCCGGATGATCGTCTTTCATGGAGAATACTTGCCCGGCGAAATAGGTCGCACTCGCTTTGTCAGGAGTCGCAATTGATTGAGTGTTTCCTTTCACTTTCACATCGCTGCGGCGGACGATGCGTTGATACTTCTCTTTCTGAACCCAGCCATCAAACATCTTCGCGACTTGTTGCTTGGTCGTATCGACATCGAAATCACCGATGATGGTCAGTTCGCCGACTTTCGCACCGAGCATCGTTTCGTGGAGTTCACGGACGGTTGCCAGAGTCGTTCCTTGCAGCATTTCGATCTCTTCGACCGCTGACGGGATGTAGCGCGGATCGCTGCCCGCATACGGATTGAGTTGCTTAGAGACAGCCGCTTGAGCCAGCGCTGTCGGGTCCGACTTTTGTTTTTCGAGACCCGCGAGCTGCGCGTTCTTGAGCGTTTCAAATTCCTTCTCGGCGAGAGCCGGTTCACGCAGCACTTGTCGCAGTAGTTCGAGCGACGCCGCGAGGTTCGGCTTTTTCGTTGTCAGCGTGAAGGTCGCCACGCCCGGTTGTCGCAATGAGGCGCTCGCGGTCAACGCGGCACGGTTCTTGTCGAGTGCGTCGGTCAATTCTTGGCGAGACAACTTCTTCGTGCCGCGTCCCATCAACTTGGGCAGCATCTCGGCGGCCTTTGCTTTGTTGGTCAGCGACTCTTCGCTGCCATATCGCAACGTTAATCGCAGCGTGACCGATTCGCCGCGTGTCTTCTTCGGCAAGAACGCGGCCTTCAGGCCACTGAGTAACGTGAATCGCTCAGTTCGCTCTTCGATCTTGAGCGGATCAACATCAAACGCTTCGCCTGCTGCGATGTCTTCGCGGCCTTTGTAGTCGCCGATCATCTCGGTGAGTGAGGGTGTCGCCGGAACGCTGACTCTTTCCGGAGTCTTTACCGGGAGATACAGGCCGACCGTGCGGTTATTCTGACGGAGATAATTCGCGGCGACTTTCTTGACGTCATCGGCCGTCACTTTTTCCAAGCGATCGCGATAGAGAAAGTACAAACGCCAGTCCCCTTGAGCGGCCCATTC
>CAIJTL010000288.1 GCA_903823545.1 uncultured Planctomycetaceae bacterium | reverse complement strand
TGACCGTTTCGCTGGGCATCCTCGAACGACCACGGCAACCGGGTGGAGGCCAGCGATTTTCCCATTCTGAAGATACGCCCAACCGCCGCTCTGGTTGAGCGATTTGTTATTTCACAGCAGTGTTAGCTCGCCGACCAACCGACTGCCGTCAAACGTAACTGGAGATTCGTATTGAACAGAACAAAAAGAGGAAGTCTGAAATCGTGTGCATAACCGCTGAATAACACTTGGGTTCTCATCTGCGGCGACGAGACGATCACTTGCGTAGAGATGAACGTCATCTCCATCGATCCACATTGTTCCCGCTACGACGTGACCGCCAATTAACGAGAGATATCCCGAACATTTGGCGGATTCGCCAATGTGAAATGTGGCCTTTGCGAAAAGGAATTCTCGAAACCTCGATAATTGTCTGTTCAGAACAGGGTAATAGACTTCTTCGCCGCGAGCGTTAGGACCAATGAAGAGATCTTGAATGCTCTCATCGCTGAGGCCGAGGTTCGATAATTCGGTAAGCTCCTCTGAATCATGCCATTCACACCACAGAGGAAATGCTTCGAAATCGGTGGCTGATGGGAACAAGGGTGACTGCCGCGTGTAGAAGCCTTCAAGCATTGGGTGCTGTCCTAACTCAGTGTTCACGGCCGGCTCATTCGTCGTGTTGCAGGAGTTGTAGGACTTAATAGCTCGAAGACGAAACCGCCTTGGTGGCCGACGTGATCGGCGATAATCCCAATCGCTGGCGGCACTCGTTCAGAATCTCCGCCGTCTTGCTGGCTCCGCAGCGGGTGATGAAGGGGCGGGCTTCGAGCAGTTGGTCCAGCGTGCGGATGCCTCCCGCCGCTTTGACTTGGACGTGCGGCGGAGAGTGCTCACGCATCAGCTTCAAGTCGGCGAGCGTCGCGCCGCCGGTGCCGTAGCCGGTCGAGGTTTTGACCCAGTCGCAATTCAGCTCGCCGCAGATTTCGCAGAGCCGAATCTTGTGCGAGTCCTGCAAGTAGCAGTTCTCAAAGATGACTTTGATCTTCTGCCCGGCCGAGTGCGCGGCGTCGGTGATCTCCTTGATCTCTTTCCGCACGTAGTCCCACTGGCCGCTGAGCACTTGGCTGATGTTGACGACCATATCGAGTTCCTGGCAGCCGTCTTTGAGCGCCTGCAACGCCTCGGCCACTTTGATCGCGGTCGTGTGTCCGCCGTGCGGAAAACCAATCGTCGTGCTGGCCTTCACGGTGCTACCGGCGAGGATCTCCGCGCAGCGCTTCACGGCATACGGCAGGATGCAAACACTCGCCGCATCATAGTCGCGAGCGAGCTGGCAGCCCGCTTCGAGGTCCGCAACCGTCAGCATCGGCTGCAGCAACGAGTGGTCGATCATTTTGGAAATATCGGAGTAGGTGTAGGTCATGGTTTGCCTTTCTTTTTTCAACGCAAAGACGCGGAGGACGCAAAGATTCGCAAAGGGAATGCAGAGATCACGAGAACTCGAACTTAGGAGTTCAATTTCGACGTTTCGCTCGTTTGGGGATTTACGATTCTGTGGTTCCGACCTCTCCTTGTCTTTGCGAGGCTTCGCGTTCCTTGGCATCTTTGCGTTGAACATCAAGCAGTGTGTCGTGGAATGTAGTTTCTCAAGTACGTCGCGCTTTGACGGAGCGCAGCTTTTCGGGAATCGAGTGTCTCTTCGTAGGCCCGGTCTTCGACTTCTACGCAGACTGGTCCGCGATAGCCCGCATCGGTCAGTGCTGAAAAGAATTTGCCCCAATCGACATCGCCCATGCCAGGGAGCTTCGGAGTGTGATACTCCGACGGATGCGCCAGGATGCCGACTTCGTTCAGACGATGATGGTCGATGCGGACATCCTTCGCGTGAATGTGAAACAGTCGGTCTTTAAATTCGCGCATGGGGGCGAGGTAATCCATGTGCTGCCAAATCATGTGCGACGGATCGTAATTCAGCCCGATGTTCGAGCCACCCAAGTCCTGGAAAAGCCGTCGCCAGATCGAAGGACTCGTTGCGAGATTCTTTCCGCCAGGCCATTCGTCTTTGCTGAAGAGCATCGGACAATTCTCGATGCCGATTCGCACTCCCTGATCTTCGGCTAAGCGCACGATCGGTCGCCAAGTCTCTAACATCCGAGGCCAGTTGTCGGCGACCGATTTGGTCCAGTCACGTCCGATGAACGTGTTCATTTGGCGGACACCAAGTAATGCGGCCGCAGCGATCACCTTCTTGATGTGTTCCGCCGATGTGATCGCTTCGTCCAGATTGGGGCTTAACGGGTTGGGGTAATAGCCAAGCCCGCTGATCGACACACCATATTTAGCGACGGTGTCATGCACCTGTTCCGCTTCGCTGGGCCCGAAGTGCGACACATCGACGTGAGTCACGCCCGCATATCGCCGCTCCGCCTTGCTCACCGGCCAGCAACACAGTTCGACACAGTCATATCCTTCCGCTTGAGCGACCTGACACACTTCATCCAGCGACAATTCGGGCAAGATGGCACTGACAAATCCAAGTTGCATGACGTGGTACTCCACAGTGGTTTTCATCGAAGTCGAAAACATCGTAACCAGTATTCGAACAAGATCAGAGCGAACCGCTTTCGGGCGCCGCATCGTCTCGAAGTGGTCGGTCAACAAGTCGT
>CAIJTL010000287.1 GCA_903823545.1 uncultured Planctomycetaceae bacterium | reverse complement strand
TGGGCGTGATGCAGCGCTTCGGCGAACTTCGAGCATAGATTGAAACAACTCCCACAGGACGGACACGACACATCGCCCGACGGATCGTCATTGACCAACTCAACCGGATTGTGACAGTGCGGACAACGAATCTTTAGGCTGGCCGCTGCACGAGGCTTCGGAGTTGCCGCCGCTGTTAGGCAGCGCTGAATCTGTTCCGCAAACTGCGGAAACTTCACCAAGTAGTGGCTCGCCTTCAGGGGTTCGCCCGCCTCTCGCCGGTAATCCAATTCCAGAGAGAGCAATTCGGTGAACAACCCCGGACGCGAAGCCTCCGGCACTAGATCGATGTATTGGTTCAAATCTGGCTTCTGGCCGGATCGCCACTCTGCTTCAAAGCGATCCAGAACTTGCTCAAACTCGAAAAGAGTGTTGAACCCTGGCCGCTCTTCGCCTTTCGACATCATTGCCCCCTCGTGTCACCTATCCGGGTTTAGTTGCCCCATCCCATTTTCAAAGTTGAGGTCGAATGGCCGAGGCGTTCATCGAACAGCCAGTCACCACGACCACTTCAGATACTCTCCAGCGCCTGCTTCAAATCTTCAATGATGTCTTCAATGGCTTCGGTGCCGATTGAGAGGCGGATGAAATCGGGGGTGACGCCGGAGGTGGCTTGTTCATCGGGGGTGAGTTGTTGGTGAGTGGTGCTGTTGGGGTGAATGATCAAGGACTTGCTGTCGCCCACGTTGGCGAGGTGGCTGAAGAGTTTCACGCTGTTGATCAGCTTGATGCCGTTTTCTTTTTGCTGAGTCGGCGTCGCCCCTTTGATCCCGAAGCCGAGGATTGCGCCGCAGCCTTTGGGGAGATATTTCTTGCCGCGAGCAAACGATGGGTGAGATTCGAGGCCGGTGTAATTCACCCAGCTCACTTTGGGATGTGACTCCAAGAACTTTGCGACTGCGAGTGCGTTGCTGCTGTGGCGGTCCATGCGGAGGTGTAAAGTTTCGAGTCCTTGCAGGAACTGCCAAGCGTTGAAAGGACTCATGCAGGCACCGAGGTCGCGCATCCCTTGCACGCGAGCCTTCAGAATGTAGGCGAGCTTCAAGCTGCCTAGCGCCTCGAAGAACTTGAGGCCGTGATAGCTGGGATCTGGCTCGGTCATTTCGGGGAAGCGACCGTTGTCCCACGGGAAATCACCTTTCTCGACAATGATGCCACCGATCGACGTGCCGTGGCCGCCGATGAATTTGGTGGTCGAGTGAACGACGATGTCCGCTCCGTGAGCGAACGGCTGGCAGAGATACGGTGACGCGAGCGTGTTATCCACGATCAACGGAATGCCGTTGTCGTGAGCGATCTTGGAGATCGCTTCAAAGTCCGGAACATCGACGCGCGGGTTACCAATGGTTTCTACGAAGATGGCTCGCGTATTGTTGTCGATCAGCTTGCGAAAGTTTTCGGGCTCGGCCTGCTGCACGAACTTCGCCGTGATCCCCATTTTGGGCAGCGTGTAGTGAAACAAGTTGTACGTGCCGCCGTAGAGGCTGG
>CAIJTL010000286.1 GCA_903823545.1 uncultured Planctomycetaceae bacterium | reverse complement strand
TCCGGGGGCTGACGCCCTCCGGCTCACCATCTTTTGCAGCGAATCCACAAGTTGGAACACTCTAACGGGCGATCGCGCTGAATTCATCATTCGCGAAACCCGCCGCGCAGGGAGCTCTCCTATGACTGCCTGTATGGCGAAATCACAGGCGAGCCGCCAGTGCTACGTTTTTAGGGCTGCCTCAATCGCAAGATCGATTCTGCGCAACGCACGATCGCGACCGACAAGCAGGAGGCACTCATAAACTCCCGGACCGATCGGCACGCCGGTCGTGCTGATTCGCAAGGCGTGAATCAACGTGCCGGACGATTGACCTTGTTCCTCGCAGTGCGCCTTCAACGCTGCTTCGAGCGTTTCAATCGTCCATTCCGGCAGCGCGGCGATCCGTTCGCAATAACCTCGAAGCAGTGCTGGAACACCCTCTTTCGCGACTCGTTTCGCGAACTCTTTTTCGTCGTAGACGATCTCGTCACGGAAGAAGTACGCGACGTCCAAGATGTCGCTGAAGAGCTTCAGTCGGTCGCCTAACGCCGTGACCAACTGCTCGACAAACGAGCGAGCGTCGTCAGTAATCGGCGAGGCGATCAAGCCAGCCTTCTCCAAGTACGGCAGGCAACCCGCAACTTTGTCTGCGATCGGTAACTGCATCATCCAGTGCTGTTGGTACGAGACCATTTTGTCGGGATCAAATCCCGCCGGAGCCTTCACGACTCGATCCAACGTGAAGAGTTTCACCGCCTCGTCGAGCGAAAAGATTTCGGTCTTATCATCCAGCGACCAGCCCAGCCTCAGCAGTCCGTTCAAGATTCCCGCAGGTAAAAAGCCGACCCGCTCGTAGTACTCGACCATCACGGGATCGAGCCCCCCCTGCCCTGCGAGGCCGATCTGCCCAAAGACTGAATCACCTTTGTCACACAGTCTTTTGAAGGAAACATTCTTGCGATATTGTTCCAACTTCCGTTTGCTCATCTTCTCCTTCGATCCGGGCGCGGAGACGTAGGGAATGTGAGCAAACTCCGGCAGCGTGTGTCCGAGCGCCTGATGTAACAGCACTTGCGTGGGTGTATTCGAGAGGTGCTCTTCAGCCCGGATCACGTGCGTGATCTGCATCTGCGCGTCGTCAACTACCGTCGCGAAGTTGTAAAGCGGCGAACCGTCGCCACGCATGATGACGGGGTCGGCCATCAATCCGGCATCCCATTCGACTCGATCGCGAATGTGATCTTGAATGACCACCTTCTGATCGCGTGGGATCAAGAATCGAATGACGTGCGGCTGTCCGTCGGCCACGAGTTGCTGAACTTGAGCCTCCGACAATTCCAGCGACCGCCGAGCACTCAAGTACGGTCGCTTCTCCGCTTCAGCCAACTTGCGGTCCGAGTCGATTTGCTCCTTTGTCTCGAAGCAGCGATACGCCTTTCCTTCGCGTAACAATCGCTCGGCAGCCGCTCGATACAACTCGCCGCGCTGCGATTGAAAATACGGTGCATACGGCCCGCCGATTTCCGGTCCTTCGTCCCAATTCAGTCCGAGCCACTTGAACGCTCGCAAAATCGGGCCGAGTGCCTCATCCATATTTCGCTGCTGATCAGTGTCGTCGATCCGCAGAATAAATTGCCCACCGTTATGCCGCGCCCACAACCAATTAAACAACGCCGTTCTCATGCCGCCGATGTGCATATAACCGGTCGGGCTGGGAGCAAATCTCGTCCGCACTGTCGCCATCTCGCCTCCTCAATAAATGATCAAGTTGAGGCGGGATGATAACGGGCCGATTTCCGTCGAAGTAGGCGGACCACTCTTGCGTCAGCTTTCTCATCTCCGCCATCCGCTCACGTTAGGTGTTTTTTGAGAGCCAACGATCAAGCTCTTCACGCTGCGGAATTGACGGCTGCGCTCCGCATTTCGTGACGGAAATCGCAGCCGCGACGCTGGCCCAGCGAGCGCCTTCAATAAGCGATCGGCCTTCGGAGATTGCAGTTGCGAGCGCTCCGTTGAAGACGTCCCCCGCCGCGGTGGCATCAACGGCTTCGACTGGATGAGCGGGCAAGTGCGTCAATAGGTCTCCGTCGAACACACAACAGCCGCGTTCGCCGCGAGTAATGATGACTCGCGAACATCCCGCGGCTTGCAGTTGTCGTCCTGCCGCTTCGACCTCGGCGCCCGAGTTCACAGGCAACCCCGTGAGCTGCGCAGCTTCCGATTCGTTCGGCGTGAAAATGTCAATCAACCGCAAACCAACAGCGAACATGATCTCATCATTGGCTGGGGCGGGATTCACGATCGTCGTCAGCCCGTTCTGTTTAGCTCGACGCAAACCGGCCATCACAGTTTCCAGCGGCGATTCCAAGCACGCCACAAACACACGAGCCTGCTGCCACACTTTGATCGGCACGGCATGGATGTCGTCCGGTCGCAGCAGCCAGTTCGCTCCCGAGGCGACGCTGATAAGGTTCTGCCCGTTTGCATTCACCAGAATCAACGCGACTCCCGACGGCTGTCCGGCAATCACTTTGATGAACTCAGCGTTGAGGT
>CAIJTL010000285.1 GCA_903823545.1 uncultured Planctomycetaceae bacterium | reverse complement strand
ATCGCTCACCCCGAATGCCCAGCGAATATTTTGGAACACGCCGACTTCATCGGCGGCACCGAAGCGATGCGGAAGTACGTCTCGTCATTCGCCGAACCTCAGACGTTCCTCGTCGGCACCGAGGCGAACATGATTCACCCGTTGCAGAAAATTGCTCCGCAACACAACTACGTGCCGATTCCGGGAATCATGACCTCCAGCGGGGAGACCTGTGCCTGCAACCGTTGCCCGCACATGGCTCGGAACACGCTGCAAAAAGTCCGCGACTGCCTGCGTGATGGAACTCCGGAAATCGTCTGGAATCCATGCTTCGACAAAGCCCGAACGGTCGTCGAAAAGAGCCTGCTGAAGTAAATCGTAAGAGGCGAGACAACCTTGTCTTTACGGCGTTCGAACTGGCCTTGGGAGCCTTTTAAGAAATGGCTTTGAAACGCTGAGTCCACGGAGTTCGGCGCAGAGATCGCAGAGAATTCTCCGCGTCCTTTGCGTGAGGAGCCTCTGTGTACTCGGCGTTTCAAATCCGCAGGCCAGATTTTGCCAGAAAGTTTGCAATCGCTTGGTCACAACTGGCGGACCAACACCTTTCTACGGCGTTGTCTCATTTTTTGATTCTTCTAATAAGTAGTCCCGCTCGCCTGATTTGTTATTTCTGCGGGTCCACTTAGTTCATTGCTGTCAGACGGTTCGACATGAGATTCTTTTTTGGCTTTCTTCATTTGTCTCATTTCGACTCAATCACCGGTCCGTCCCCTTTGCCCAAACCTTCTGTCGTGGAACTGGGGATCAACATTGAGCAGTGAAAACTCGTGTTGGCGTGACCGTGTCAGGGCCTTGGCTTGATAGCGAGGGGCTCGTTTGCCGCTCAATCACCGAGCGATTCTTTGTCGCCTGTCCGGCGAGGTTGTCGTTGATGTTGTGCATCGAGACGGCGTGCTCGCGGCGATTACTCTGACAGATCTTTACGTGGGCGTTCGTTGTCTGCGTATGACTTTTTCAACTTCCACTTGGATGACCTCCAAAGAGAGAAATCATGATGACTCTCGAAAGAGACGTAAGTTACGGCCATAACCTGCGAATGATTTCAACGGTGACCGCCGATATTGCCGATCCTTCGCGTTTTGTGACTCGTTACGGCGATGCCATTCGAGCCTATCTCCGAGCTCTGATTCCCAACTCACATGATGCGGATGAAGTCGAACAGGAGTTCTTGTTGCGAGTGATCGAGCGGGGCTTCCCCGATGGGCAAGGCCGTCGCGGTCCGTTTCGGTATTACTTGATGACGTCGGTGCGAAACGCGGCTCTCGGCTACTTCCGCAAATCACAACGCCGACCAATGAACGTCGCCGACTTATCGTTGATTCCGGCGGCCGAGATTGCTGACCGCGAATGGAACCGGAAGTGGCGAGAATGCGTGTTGAAGAACGCATGGATGGCACTTCGCCAGCACGAACAACGCAATCCCGGGAACTTGTGTCACACTGTGTTGCGAACATCGGTGAAGCATCCTGAAGAAGATTCAAAGATGTTGGCCGTGCGAGTCTACTCTCTAACTGGCCAAGAAATGACCCCCGAGGCGTTTCGCAAACAACTCAGCCGCGCTCGCCGCCGCTTTGGCGATTTGATCGTCCAAGAAGTCTCACGCACTCTGAGTTCCGCAACGGAAGAAACGATCGATGAAGAGCTGCAAAGTCTCGACCTGCTGAAGTACGTGCGAGTTCCGAATGATTGAGCGATCTTCAGCAAAGCCCTGATGGCGATGAATCCCCGGTCGCCTCTCTGTAACCTTCATCGTATCATCAATGATATAACCACTTTGTGAAATTAGACCAAAAACAAAACCTTCATCAAAATCACCATAAGAACCAAAAGAAGATTCTCCAGATGGAATTAACAATTTATCCTTGGAAACCAAGTCTTTGGCGGTAACTCTACCTCTTACAGTTGGGAAAGTGTGGTTTTCACTAACACGAAGGATGTGACCCATCTTTGTCACAACTTTGATAATCTTTGCGTTTTT
>CAIJTL010000284.1 GCA_903823545.1 uncultured Planctomycetaceae bacterium | reverse complement strand
TCCGGGGGCTGACGCCGCCCGGCTCGCCAATACAGTGGCAAACAGCGGTCGACTTGAACTTGCTCGGTGGATCGCCAGTCCGAGCAATCCGTTGACTGCTCGCGTGATGGTGAATCGGTTGTGGCAACATCATTTTGGTAAAGGGCTCGTTGAAACCAGCGACAACTTCGGTACTCGTGGCGAGCGACCATCCAATCCAGAATTGCTCGATTGGCTAGCGAAGCGATTCGTGGATTCGGGTTGGCGAATCAAGGACATGCACCGATTGATGGTGCTGTCGGATGCATATCAGCAGCTAGGTTCGCTTCAACTGCGTGAAAGCAGTGGGACCAATACGACTGATATGGCAAGTAAACGATCGAAGTTAACTGCGACCAATCAGACGAGTTCGTCTCATAAGTCCGATCAATCTGGAAGAGGTCAACGTTTTGTCCGCCGTCTCTCCGCCGAAGAACTACGCGATGCGATGTTGTTCGTTAGTGGCAAACTCGACCGAACTCCTGGCTCGAATGAAAGCGGAGAGTTCCTGGTCAGTAAGGCGGAAAACATCGGCGCGATGATCATGCCCAATCGAGTCACCGCTGACGATCCTTATTACACGACGTTTACGAAGCGAAGCATCTACTTACCAATCGTGCGGAATATGTTGCCGGATGTGTTTGCGTTGTTCGATGCCGCCGATCCGAACGGAGTGACCACACAACGTAATGAAACGACGGTCGCTTCGCAGTCCTTATTCCTGCTCAATAGTCCGTTCGTTCGCGACCAATCCAAAGCCTTCGCCGAACGGTTGCTGGCATCCGATAAGTTGGCGAATGACGATCAACGAATCGCCGAAGCGCATCGTCTCGCATTCGGTCGGCCCGTCACTGTGGCCGAACAAACTGACGCACGCGAGTTTCTCGCCACCTATCAGGTTGCGCCCTCCGTCCAAAATCGGTCCGCTAACGAACGCTTGCTCGCCGCTTGGCAGAGTTACTGCCAAAGTCTGTTGTGCTCGAACGAGTTTCTTTATGTGGAGTAAGTGAGCCATGTTGACGGAACTTTCTCGCCGCGAATGGCTGCAACGATCGGCATGTGGATTCGGAAGCATCGCATTGGCAGGGCTTCTCACCGGCGACACGCTTTCAGCAGAAGGTTCGTCACGCGATCCACTCGCGCCCCGGCCATCGCATCATCGTGCCACTGCGAAGCGAGTGGCATTCCTATTCATGCACGGCGGTGTTTCGCATGTTGATTCGTTTGACCATAAGCCGAAGCTGACTGAGCATTCGGGTCGACCGTTGCCCTTTGCGAAGCCGAAGTTTGAATTCGCTCCGACGGGAAACTTGCTCGCCTCGCCTTGGAAGTTTCGACATTATGGGCAGAGCGGTGTTGAGGTCAGCGATCTCTTTCCGCAGATCGGTTCGATGATCGACGATATCTGCGTGATCCGCTCGATGAACGGCGGCGATCAGGTTTCACACGGCCCGGCCCTGCTGAATATCAACACGGGAAGTGGCGTCTTCGCCCGACCAAGTCTCGGTGCCTGGACGCTGTATGG